>JBCDFA010000055.1:0-27137 GCA_039178835.1 Chloroflexota bacterium | reverse complement strand
CGGGGCTCGTTTGATGTTGATGTGCTGCAAAAGGTAATCCAAGAGGCAACTAATCGTCACGAGGCATTACGAATCGTGATTGACCCTGACTATGAACACCAACATATTCTACCGTATCAAAAAGTAGCTATACCTATCATCGATACATCACACACGACAGAGGTTGACCAAGACCACCAGATTGACGAGTGGCTTGACACTGAGAGCCAACATCAGTTTAACCTAACTCAGGGACCACTGGTGCGCTGGCATGTGCTCAAACGATCCCCAGAAGATTACATGCTTGTACTCACTGCTCACCATATTGTACTTGATGGTTGGTCCATTGTAGTCCTCCTACGCGAGATAGGGAAGCACTATCAGGCCATGTGTAAGGGGCAAACGATCCACTTTGCTCCAGCAATGCAATGGCAGGAATTTGCCCAACAACATGCAGATAACCTGCAAAGTGATCAGTTGCAAGCTTCTCAAGCATATTGGTTGGGCTTCTTTAACGATACCATGCCGTTGCTCAATCTTCCCACAGATCGGCCTCGTCCGATACTACAAACCTACAACGGAGCATGTCAGAATATTCAGCTTGGTAAGGTGCGACGCAATCATGTGAAGCAATTTAGTCAAACGTTTGGCTGTACACCCTTTATGACGCTTATCGCAATATATATGTTGCAGTTACATCGGCTCAGTGGTCAAGATGATCTTATTATTGGCTTTCCGGTCGCAGGAAGGCCGCTGAAGGGCAGTGAAGCACTACTGGGATACTGTTCGCATTTGGTGGTAGTGCGGAGTCAAGTACAAGAGGACATGGATTTTGCCACATACCTAAACACTATTCGCAAAAACTTATTAACAGCCTATGAGCATCAAGACTATCCATTTGCATCACTTATTAATAAACTCAATCTCCCACATGACCCAAGCCGCTCACCATTGGTTACCGTAACCTTTAACCTTGAACGCTCCATCAATGTCGCAGATACTTTTGGCATGAACGTAGACTTTGTGCCAACACCACGACGTTATGCAGCATTCGATGTTCACTTAAATATCACTGATATCAACGATAACCTTGTTGTCGATATTGAATACAACACCGATCTCTTTGATGCCACAACTATCCAACGTATGTTGACACAGTATCAAACCTTGCTCGATCAGGTCATTGATGCGCCACACGAAAGCCTCAATACCTATAGCCCAGAGGCATCAGATACTCAAATCACATCGCCCGACTCACAGGTCGTATTCCCAGAACTACATCTTGAACCATCATCCAAACAGACGATTCTAAATAATCCGACTATCGAAGATATACATGCACTTGCTCCATCACAGCTACACATCCTGTTTCAAGATAGAGCCACAAATGTAAAAAATACTTACACAGCACAGTCCATTATCAATATTGATGAGTCCCTCGACCAAGACGCATTTACACAGGCATGGCACCATATAATTGCTCGCCATTCCGTACTGCGTACAGGTTTTGCTTGGAATAACCTCGATACACCAATGCAAATTGTCTATCGTCATGCAGAGATTCCAATCAACTATATTGATCTTCACCATCTCTCATCTTCTTTACGAGAGCAACAGTTAGCTCAACATATAGAGACTCTACGGCAAGATAGTGGGTTTGACATTGCACAACCACCATTAATGGATGTGACGGTATTCCAACTTGGTCAACAACAATATCGCTGTGTATGGACTAACCATCGAATCATTCTCGATGAATGGGCGAAATCACTTGTACTACACGAGGTATATGCCTGCTACAGGGCTTTTACTGCACACAGAATACCTGAACTAGCCCCGACTCCCCGCTATCGGCATTACATTGATTGGGTACAACGACAAGACATGAACGCTGCTGAAAAATACTGGCGGACCCTCTTATCCGACTTCACAACACCCAATCTGATAGGAACACACCACCAGCGAGAACACTCTACGAACAACAACACCATCTATCATCACAAGACACAAACGCTTAGTCAACAAGAGACGAGCACCCTGCACAATTGGACCCATGCCAATCAATTGACGCTCAGTGCGCTGGTTAAAGGGGCTTGGTCACTCCTCCTCCATCGCTACACAGGTGATGCTGATGTGGTTTTTGGAAATAGAGTTTCTGGGCGCAGTGTACAGGTTTCCGGTATTGAATCGATGGTAGGATTGTTGAGCAATACACTTCCAGTACGGACATGCCTACAGCCTGGAATATCTGCGCTTGAGTGGATACAAAAACTTCAAATACAACAAGACGAGACATTACCGTATATCTGTAGCTCCTTAATGAAAGTACAGGACTGGAGCGATCTTCCAGCGGGAGACATGCTGTTTGAAAGTGTTCTGGTGTTTGAAAATTATCCTACCGTACATGATGATGTATGGACAATGCACAACTGCGCACCACAACATACTGGTTATCCACTCCAGGTAATGGTTGAGTCGGGAACAGAACTACAAATAAGACTGATCGGCAGAGGGGATCGATTCGATACAGTAAGTATCGAACGGTTACAGGGGCATCTAACCCATCTGCTCACACAGATGGTCAGCCAGCCCGACTGCCCTGTCGCCTACCTCACCCTCCTCACCCCAGCCGAACAGCATCAACTCCTCGTTGAATGGAATACTACCACGACCCCCTTTCCCCTCCAGCACACTTTTCTATCCCACTTCCTCACTCAAGCCCAGCGTACCCCTACTGCTATTGCTGTTACTGATACCACAAATTCTCTTTCCTATGCTGAGCTTGCTCACCAGGCCACCCATCTCGCCACCCACCTCATCCAACAGGGTCTCCGACCCGAAGGTGTGGTCGCCCTTCTGGCCGAACGCGATACTACTTTCCTTGTCGCCTTTCTGGGTATCCTCCTGGCTGGTGGAACCTATATGCCCCTTGATCCTCAGAATCCTCCTGCCCGCTGGCACCAACTCCTTGGTCAGAGCCATGCCCAGTTTTTGCTCACCACAGAGGCTTATACCACTACTCTTCAAACTGACCAAGACCCAGCCTTCACACCATACTCCATCCTTGATCTCCCCACCCTCGGCACTATCGCCCAACCTGCCTCTGTCGACCTCCCTACCCTGACACCCAACCTCCGCGCCTACATCCTCTTTACCTCTGGCTCTACTGGGCAGCCCAAAGGTGCTATGCTCACTCATGAGGGGATGCTGAACCATCTCTTTGCCAAAATCCAGGACCTCGACCTGCAACATACCGATGTCGTTGCACAGACGGCCCCCCAATGTTTCGATATCTCGGTCTGGCAGTTCCTCGCTGCGCTTCTTGTGGGTGCACGGGTCCACATCCTACCGGATACGATTGCCCATTCCCTACTCACCGAACTCCCCGAACATCACATCACCATCCTCGAAACCGTTCCTGCGCTCCTCCGCACCCTGCTCGAGACCACTACCACCCCATCACCCAGTGTTGGAGCCCTACGCTGGCTCATCCCCACCGGAGAAGCGCTCCCCCCTGATGTGGCGCAGACTTGGCTAGCTCGCTATCCTCATGTTCCGCTGATGAATGCGTATGGCCCCACCGAGTGCTCAGATGATGTCACCCATGCAATTCTCACGACCCCTGAGGACATACCCGACAACACGGTCCCTATTGGTACACCTATTGCCAATACACAGATATACGTTCTTGATTCAGCCGATATGCCTCTCCCAATTGATGTTCCTGGAGAGCTGTGGGTTGGGGGAACAGGCGTCGGGCGTGGCTATTTGTACGATCCCACACGCACTGCAGCAATCTTCCGTCCCGACCCCTTCAGTACAACTCCAGGGGCTCGCCGCTATCGCACCGGCGACCGTGCCCGCTACCGCCCCGATAGGCAGCTTGAGTTTCTGGGGCGCATCGATCATCAGGTCAAGGTACGTGGATTTCGTATCGAGTTAGGCGAGATAGAAGCAGTCATACAACAACATCCATCGGTGCATGTGGTCGTGGTGACGGTGTGGCAGGGCGAAACAGACAAGGACGGGAGATTGGTAGCTTATCTGGTCAGAGTAGTCGGGCAGACCCTGCCTACAGTCAGCATGTGGCGAGCGTATGTTGGTGAGCACTTACCCGAGTATATGGTCCCCGCAGCATATATCGAGTTGGACACACTACCGCTGACACGGAACGGCAAAGTGGATCGACGTGTGCTCCCTGAGCCAGTATTCGAGCAGACCATCGAGGAATATACAGGACCACGCAACGAGACCGAGGCACAACTCACCCATATCTGGGCAGAGGTGCTCGGGCTCACTCGTGTCGGCATCCACGATAACTTCTTTGAACGAGGTGGCAACTCACTGATGGCAACACGCTTTATCGCACGTATGCCAGATCATTTCCGTGTAGATGCTCCACTTCGACAAATTTTTTTAACACCAACCATCGCAGCCTTTGCTGAAGTAATAGAGATAGATTCCCCTCCTGAAGATACAGCTGACACAGCCTCGCAAAATCTTCAGACATTTGATCGTGGGGAGAAGAGTTTAGAGGATTTACTAGAGGAATTTCAGCATCTATCAGAAGAGGAAGTGCTTATGCTACTTGCCGAGATGGATGAGGCCGAAACAAAATCATAGTCAACAGTATAGGTCGGTTCGTGCTGTCGTGGTTGAAGTTATAGAGATGATTCAATAGGAAACGGACCCATGTCTTTACCATCACAAGAAGTCACACAACTTTCACCAGAGAAACAGAAGCTATTATCATTACTTCTCAAACGGAAAGGTGCTGATTTTAATACCTTCCCGCTATCGTTCTCACAAAAACGACTCTGGTTTTTGAATAAACTAGAGCCAAATAGCCCAGCCTACAATCTGTTCGCAGCATTTCAGTTAACCGGTGCTTTAAATGCAGCAGTATTTGATAAGAGCTTACAAGAGATTGTACGACGCCACGAAAGCTTACGTACAACCTTTATGGATATCGACGGAAAACCAGTTCAATGTGTAAAGCCCGTACAGAAAAATGCAGAAGATAATGCGATCAAGTTGGTATTTTACAATCTTCAGGATATCCCCCCATTACAACAGGATAGGTTCATTCAAGAGCTTTCCATAAAAGAGGCGCTACGCCCGTTCGATCTTGCGAAGGGGCCACTCCTACGTGCACAGATCATTCGGTGTAATGCTTATAAGCACATTTTATTGCTAACTATGCATCATATTGTGTCTGATGGATGGTCAGTCAGTATCCTGTTTGAGGAACTGACAGCTCTCTATAAAGCATTTGTTGCTCACAAACCAACACCTCTTACCGATTTACCAATCCAGTATACCGACTATGTGCGTTGGCAGGAAACATGGTTGGCAGGAAAACGCTTTGGAGAACAACTCTCCTATTGGAAAAGCCAGCTTGATAATGCGCCACCACTTTTAGAACTGCCAACTGATCGGCCACGTCCTGCGACGCAGAGCTTTCGCGGTGCAACGCTTACCTTTACGCTCCCTAAAGACACCTCTGCTGCGCTGATCAGTCTCAGTCAGCATAAAGGAGTGTCACTCTTTATGACCTTGTTGGCAGCCTTTGACACGCTCCTCTATCGAATTACAGGCCAAACAGATCTGCTCGTAGGCACCCCTATTGCGAATCGTCATCGCGTCGAGACAGAAGGACTAATTGGTTTCTTTGTCAATACACTTATTATGCGTGTCGATCTATCTCAGAAACCAACATTTTTCAATCTTCTTGAACAGGTGCGCGAGGTAGCATTAGATGCTTACGACCATCAGGATATGCCGCTGGAGAAAATACTAGATGAATTACACATCGAGCGAAATGTAAGTTATACACCACTGTTTCAGGTCATGTTTGTGCTCCAAAATGCACCGATGAAGCCACTGGAATTGCCAGGTTTGATGTCAGAACACCTTGATATTGATAGTGGCACAGCAAAATTCGATCTATCCTTATCAATAGAAGAAACACCTGATCACCTTATAGGTTCACTCGAATATAACACTGATATTTTTGATACATCAAGTATCGAGCGGCTGCAAAAGCATCTACGGCACTTGCTCACTCAGATCGTCGCCGCCCCTGAACGCCCTGTCAGCTACCTCGACATCCTTACTCCCGCCGAGCAACACCAACTCCTGGTTGAGTGGAATGCTACTAGGGTAGATTCGCACGAAGCTACTGTTCTGAGTCTTTTCGATACACAAGCCCAAACGATCCCAGATGCGGTCGCCGTAGCCAGTGATACGTGTTGTCTGACGTATGGGGGACTTGCTCAGAGAGCCAATCAATTAGCTTGGCACCTCCAGACACACGGTGTTGGTCCCGAGGTACGAGTAGGTATTTTGATGAACCGTTCGCCAGAACTGGTCATAGCACTACTCGCTGTCCTGAAAGCTGGTGGGGTCTATGTCCCACTTGATCCAACCCACCCTCAGGAACGACTCATCTTTATGATCAATGATTCGCAAAGTCGTGTTTTACTGACCCAATCGACGTTGACATCATATCTTCCAGCAAATGAGCTGCCAACGATCTATCTTGATCTGATGTGGAAAGAACTCGCGCACCATGCGACAACGCCACCTCCCAATAGTATTACAGACCATCATCTCGCATACACCATCTATACATCAGGATCAACTGGCCGTCCCAAGGGTGTTATGGTTCCACACGGAGGACTGGTCAACTATTTACGGTGGGCAGCACGTGCATATGGTGTAATCAGAAACAAGGTCATCCCCACACATACATCGATTGGGTTTGATCTCACCATTACTAGCCTCATTTTACCGCTTATTGCAGGGGCACAGGTTGTTTTGATTGATGATCAACCTGGCGTTACAGCGCTCGTTACGGCTTTGGAGAATGTAAAAGGTTTTCACCTTACTAAATTGACACCCGCACATTTAGAGTTGTTGAGTCAAACCCTTGAACCATCAATGACAAGGCAAGTGGATGCTTTGATCGTCGGAGGAGAGTCGCTCACTACAGATATGGTCGCCTTTTGGCGTACACATGCACCACAAACCAGGATTATCAATGAATATGGCCCAACCGAAACAGTAGTAGGTTGTAGCACGTATGAAATCGACACGAGGTGTGCGAACAGCAGAACAATCCCCATCGGACGCCCTATTGACAATACACAGTTGTATATCCTCGATGAACACCAACAACCAGTGCCGATTGGCGTGTACGGGGAGCTTTTTATCGGCGGGGAGCAAGTGGCACGAGGGTATCTAGGTCGTCCCGATCTCACCGCAGAGCGCTTCATCCCCAACCCTTTTGATATGGCTGGGGAACGTTTGTACCGCACTGGGGATTGGGTTCGATATCTGCCAGATGGGGAAATTGAATTTCTGGGACGCATCGACCATCAGGTCAAGCTCCGTGGCTTCCGCATCGAGCTAGGTGAAATCGAAGCAGTCTTGCAACAACACCCAGCAGTACAAACTGCCGTAGTAACGGTGTGGCAAGGTCCCACTGATAAAGACAAAAGGATCGTTGCCTATCTGGTTGGCATGGATGGACACGAACTCCCAGATGTCACCACATGGCGCACCTATCTGGGTAGCTATTTGCCAGAATATATGATCCCCACTGCGTATGTCTCGTTGCCGACTCTGCCGCTGACACGGAATGGTAAAGTAGATCATCGCGCCCTTCCTGATCCGGTCTTTAAAAGCGAGAGTGCTACGAGAGGGTATATTGCACCGCAAACTATCATAGAAGAGCAACTCGCCCATATCTGGAGTGATATTCTCGGGCTTCCGCGCGTCAGTATTCACGACAACTTCTTTGAGCTTGGAGGGGACTCTATCCTCAGTATTCAGGTGATTACAAGGGCCCATCAAGTTGGTATTAGCCTGACTCCCAAGCAGATGTTTCAACATCAAACGATTGCAACTCTGGCACAGGCTACATCAGAGACAACGCATATGGTTGCTGAGCAAGACCTCGTTGTAGGAGAAGTACCGCTCATACCTATTCAACAGCAATTGCTCGAACGCTCACTCCCCGACACGCATCACTGGAATCAATCTCTGCTCTTAGCATTACGCGAGCCACTTCATATTTCAGCTTTAGAGGGAGCCATACACTATCTGCTCACACACCACGACGCATTGCGAACACGATTTACATTCGACGAAGGTGGATGGAGACAATATACCGTTGCCCCTGATACCGATGTACCACTTACGTATTTCGACTACACCCAGCTACGCGATCAGGAAGCCCAGGAAGCTATTCAGAAATCTGCTAACGAAATGCAGGCAGTTTTAAACCTAGACAGGGGGCCATTGATCAGGTTCGCCTTCTTTAATTGTGGAACAAATAGGCAATCCTATCTCTTCATAGTCGCACATCATCTTGTCATTGATGGTGTCTCCTGGCGCATATTGCTCAATGATTTGCAGCAGGCATACCAAAACGCACGGCAGCATAAGCTGATTACGCTCGCCCCAAAGACAACATCATTTCAACATTGGGCCAGGCAACTAACCAAATACAGCCAATCTGACGAAATCGGTAAACACCTTGCGTACTGGAATGACATGCCATGGGATGAGATAGCTCCGCTTCCTCGCGATAAACCCCATGGCCACAATCTCGAAAGCAACTCTCGCAACCTTGTCGTAACCCTTGACAGAGCAGAAACGCGTACCCTTTTGCAGGATATTCCGAAAACCTATCGAACGCGTATCAATGATATATTGTTGACCGCTCTCGTCAACACCATAGCACAATGGACTACATTATCAACTGTGCTCATCGATCTCGAAAGCCACGGACGTAGCGATCAATTTGAGCAGATTGACCTGTCGCGTACAGTAGGTTGGTTTACCTCTGTCTTTCCGCTTGTCTTTAGGCATCAAGATTACACCAGTTTGATAGAACAGTTACGATCCGTAAAAGACCACCTGCGGAGTGTCCCAGACCATGGATTGAGTTATGGTCTCTTGCGCTGGTTGCGCAGAGATACGACCTTACAAACCGTACCACAAGCTGAGATTGTTTTTAATTATCTGGGCCAGCTTGATCAAACCTTTGCACCTGATGGCCTATTCCAGTTAGCCTCAGAGTCGAGTAGCGCTGATCGTAGCCCTCGTGGTGAACGGCAATACTTGATCGAAGTAAATGGGCAGGTGACTCAAGGTCAACTGATATTTGAGTGGTCATATAGCGATGAAATACATTACCCCGAAACCATTGAGCATCTTGCGCATAGCTTTCTTACAACACTGCGAACATTCCTCGTACCAGAGCAATTTACCGATACAAAGAGATATGTGCCTTCAGATTTCTCACTGGTCGAGGTACAAGAGGAGCACTTAGAGGATATACAAGCGCAAATCCAACGTGTGACAGAGCAAAAATCAACAATATTGATTGAGGATATCTACCCCCTTTCGCCAACACAGCAGGGACTCCTTTTTCGCAGTTTGTATACTCCCAAATCAGGGGCCTACTTTGAACAAGTCACGCTCACCCTTGACGGAACAATTGATACAGCCGCGTTTGAGCAAGCCTGGTGGGATGTTCTTGCACAGCATCCCACCTTACGCACCACATTTTTGTGGGAAGGCTTAAGTGAGCCAGTTCAGATAGTGTATTACTGGAACAGACTACCAATTCACTATGATGACTGGCGCCCAATGAGTTCTGGAGAACAATCACAATACCTTGAGCATGTTCTTACAACAGAGCGTTTTCAGGGCTTTGACCTCACAACAGAGCCACTGATTCGTATCTCTTTACTACAGATAGCTGATCAGTCGCATTATCTTATCCTAAGCTTCCATCATCTTATTATGGATGGTTGGTCAATACCCATTGTGTTCCAAGACTTCTTTCGCTGTTATCAGGCACGTCTTGCAGACAACACCCCACAACTCCAACCAACACAACCGTATCGCGAATACATTAGCTGGCTATACAACCAGGATCGACAGCAACTTGAAGCATATTGGCGTACGATGCTAAAGGGTTTCAAACAACCGTCTTCCCTGGCAGATCCAAACAAACGATCTATATCTGAGTCTTCATCAGAGCCATATGGTCGTCAACAATTAGTTATCACGGAGAAAACGACAACAGCATTAGAGCAGTTGGCGCGAACACAACATATCACATTGAATACGTTAGTAATGGGTGTTTGGGCCTTAACCCTGAGTAGTTACAGCAATACCAAAGATATCGTTTTTGGCACAACGGTCTCTGGGCGCACACCAGAGTTGCCAGGTATTGAAACAATGGTTGGCTTGTTCATCAACACCTTGCCAATGCGTGTACAGATCAAGCCTGATAGCTCATTTCTCACCTGGGTCGCACAACTGCAAACACAACAACTTGAGCTACGACAATATGAATACAGCCCACTGGTAGATGTACAAGGATGGAGCGATGTTCCGCGAGGGCAAGCATTATTTGACAGTATCTTTGTATTTGAGAACTATCCTGTTGATGAAGCAGCCCTGAACCTTGTTGATGACCTCACCATACGTCAGGTCGATTTTGTCGATCAGGCTGATTTTCCATTAAGTGTGTTGGTGATGCCAGGAGAAGAACTCACGCTTGGGATGGGCTATGACACCCAACGATTGACACCCGCAACCATCACAAAACTGCTCCAGCTATTCTGTAGTGGATTGGAATACATTGCCCAAGAGCCTGATAAACCACTTGTAGAACTACTGCAACATATCGACGATATCAACGATCTCTCCACAGAGGAAAATCTCGATGATGACATTGATACAGTATCGAATCTCACACAAAATCAAATGCTGATTTGGGCATCACAACAGGTCCAGCCTGATTTTCAAGTGAGTATTGGTGCTGTCTACCATTTCGCTGGTGCAATCGATTACGAACACTTCCGTGCTGCTTTTACCGTTTTGCTCAACTCTAGCGATGCTCTACACACTGTTATAAAAACGATTGATCATATACCTCAGCAATATGTACGTGATACGGCTCAGACAACGCTACCCCTCTATGATCTATCGGATGAACTTCATCCTGAGCAGGCACTGCGTAGCTGGATCGAGACACGCAAGACCATATCTTTTCACCACGAAGAGAGTCTGGTTGACTCAGCACTTATCAAACTTAGTGATACGTCGTATGCGTGGTACATCAACATTTATCATATCGTAGTCGATGGTTGGTCATTTATGCTGATCTACCAAGCTATGGCAACATATTATGCCCTTGCACAACAGGGGACTCTTCATCAAGCCCAGCCTTTACCAGCATTTCAGGACTATGTGGCACATGAGCGGCGCTACCGGGAATCTCGTGCTTATCAAACAACCCAGGCGTACTGGCAGCAGAAGATACAACAGCCTATCGACTCTATGACATTTTATGGTCGGCCTGGACACAAGACTACGGCCCAGGCACGTCGGGTAGATTACCATCTTGGGCTGGAACGCTCACAACAACTGGAAGCGCTGGCCCATCGTGAAGATATCTACGGAGTGAGTCGTGATGCCACTATTTTCCAAATATTTATCACAATCTTAAGTACCTATCTCTATCATATCAGTGGAAGTCAGCGCTTCAGAATCGGGTCTATGTTCCATAACCGGACTTCAAAATTCCGTAATACCATTGGCTATTTAATGAGCGTTGCACCTCTCTATACAAGCATTGATACTGAAGACACTTTTGTTTCGCTCATCAAGAAGGTATCGGGTGAGGTATTTACAACATTACGACATAGTCGCCATGCTTTAAAAAACCCACTCCATCATCCTATCTACGATGTCACGATCAATTATCATCGCTCAATCTTCCCTGATTTTGCTGATATTTCAGTCAGAACTGAATGGGTGTTCTCAGAACACATGAATGAGAGTCTTGCCCTACAAGTACACGATTTCGACACATCAGGAGCCATTTCTCTGTCTTTCGATATGCATTGTGATGTGTTTAGTGAACAACAGCAGGAGTGGGTTATTCAACACTTTATCCAGGTATTAGACCAATTTCTCGCAAACCCAGAGCAACGCCTTTGTGACGTAAGTCTTGTTTCACCACAAGAACGTACCTATCTCCTTGAGACGTTGAACGAGAATCATGCGCCATTTCCAGTTGAGCATGTTTTTATCGACCTATTTGAACGGCAGGTCGCACAAACACCTGATAACGTGGCAGTCGTACACAATGGGGCTTACCTTACTTATACAGAACTTGATGAACGGGCCACACAGATAGCTACACACTTGCAAGCTCATGGAGTTCATCAGGAAACGCTGGTTAGCATTTTAGCACCGCGCAGTAGTGATTTCCTCGCCACGATGCTGGCCATTTTCAAATGTGGTGGTGCGTATCTGCCACTCGATCCGGACCATCCACCACAACGTATTGGGCACATTCTCACACAAAGTCAATGTCACCTTGTCCTAGTGACCGATGCACATCTTCCAACACTTCAGCATGCTACTGATGCGCTATCTCCAGAAACCTCCTTACAAATCCTGTGTATAGAAGACCTCATTACGAAAGCGCCAACGAATGCCTTTGTCGCTTATACCAAAAGCCTGCGCGATCTCGCCTATGTCATCTACACATCTGGGTCTACTGGTACACCAAAGGGTGCCATGGTCGAACAACGCGGGATGGTCAATCATCTCTATGCCAAAATTCACGACCTTCAGATGGCTAGCACCGACCACATTGCACAAACAGCATCACAATGTTTTGATATCTCGGTTTGGCAATTCCTCGCCGGATTACTGGTTGGGGGGCGTACTGTCATTGTCGACGATGTGATAGCGCATCATCCAACACACTTGTTACATTGTGTTGAACAGGAAGACATTTGCATATTGGAGGTCGTCCCCTCACTCTTACAGGTCATTCTTGAAGATATCGCAACGCGTGACATACGTCCGCCACTCAACACATTACGCTGGCTCATTCCCACTGGCGAAGCACTTCCACCAGCGATCTGTCGACAATGGCTGCAATGGTATCCACATATTGGCGTGGTCAATGCCTATGGCCCTACTGAGTGTTCCGATGATGTCACACATTGTATTATCTATCAACCACCAGCGGATGATGTGACGGTTATGCCCATCGGAAAGCCTATTATCAACACACAAGTGTATGTGCTTAATGAGCAGCTTCAGCCCGTCCCGATGGGAATGCCTGGTGAACTATACATTGGCGGCGTAGGGGTTGGGCGTGGCTATCGTAATGACCGCACCCGCACCCTGGAAGCATTTGTAGCCAATCCCTTCAGCGATGAGCCTCATACATTCTTATATAAAACAGGAGATTTGGTGCGTTACCTCCCAGATGGTAACCTCGAATTCCTGGGACGAGTCGATCATCAGGTCAAAATACGTGGGTTTCGTATTGAGCTAGGCGAGATCGAAGCGGTATTGCTATCACATCCAGCTATACGTGCAGCAGCAGTAATTGCACGGGAGGATGTCCATAATCAACCCTATCTTGCAGCATATGTGGTGCTACAGGCGGAGAAAGATCTCTACGATGTGCGCTATTTCCTCACCACGCATCTCCCTGAGTACATGATTCCCAAAGCATTTGTCACCTTAGAGACATTGCCACAAACGCGTAATGGGAAACTTGATCGCAAAGCATTACCCGAACCAACGCCTGAGACGTCAAAAACGACTGTTGCTCCTCGCAATGATCTCGAACGCCAACTGGTCAATATCTGGGAAGAATTACTTGAATACACACCTATTGGTATCACTGACAACTTCTTTGATCTGGGAGGTCATTCTATCCTGGCAGTGCGGTTGATGTTCCGCATTCAAAAGCTGATTGGTCGCCAGTTCCCACTGGCCATTCTATTTGATGGTGCCACCATAGAAGCATTAGCACAAACACTACAGCAACACGAACAAGCCTCTTGGTCTTCACTGGTGCCTATACAACCAAGAGGCACACGCCGTCCATTCTTTTGTGTACACGCCCATGGTGGTGGCGCAATAGCCTACTACGAATTAGCACAACATTTACATCCAGAACAACCTTTTTACGGACTACAGGCACAGGGGCTTGATGGTCACCAAGAGCCCCACACCAACATCCCTGATATGGCAGCACATTACATTGAAGTGATGCGAGAGGTGCAGCCAGAAGGGCCATATCTGATTGGAGGACACTCATTTGGTGGGTTAGTGGCTTTCGAAATGGCGAATCAGTTGCAAGCTCAAGGCCATGAGATAGGATTGCTGGCTATTATTGATACCACTGCACCTGTGGCGGGCAATATCCCCAACGATGAGTCATTGCTCCCACAGGACGATGATGAAACGCTCTTTCTGGTGGAGATTTGCCAGTTGGTAGAGCGTATTCTCCACACGCCGCTCCATATGAGCGTTGAACTGCTCCAAAAGCTTCCTGCTGAAGAACGTCAGAATGTAGTGCTTGAACGATTAAAGGAAGTCAACTTTATTGCACCAGATGCCGGACTGGAACTGGTCCGTGGTCTGTTACGCATCCACAAGACAAGTTCACAAGCCACCTGGAATTATGTCAACCAAGCAAACGCATATGAAGGAGCATTAAAACTGTTCCTGTCACAATCAATCGTTGCAAGTGATTTTCGCGCTGCTTCACGGCCACTACAAAACGATGCAACTCTTGGATGGAAAGAACTGATACGAGGGGATATTGCGATTACGACTGTACCTGGTGATCACATTTCAATGTTGACCCTGCCTCATGTACCGATATTAGCGGAACGATTACAGAGCTGGCTAGAAGAAGTACAGTGTCTTGGAGAGAAAGCGCAGGTAGTAACCCGTGACTAACACACATACACGTCCTCCCAGTTCGATGAAAACATTTACAGTTATATGGTTTGGACAACTTGTCTCAATCTTAGGGTCTCGCATTACCGACTTTGCGTTGGGGTTATGGGTTCTGGAGCAAACCGGCTCCATCACACCATTTGCGTTGACATTTCTCTGGACCTTACTCCCGACGATTATTCTCTCACCATTTGCTGGCGTCATTGTAGATCGGTGGAACCGACGAACGGTCATGCTACTAAGTGATACAGGCGCTGCATGTGGCACGTTACTTGTGTGGATACTATTATCAGGAGGGCAACTTGAGGTTGGATACATTTATGTTATTGCTTTTGTCAAATCTGCTCTGAGTGTCTTCCAGATGCCTGCTTATGCGGCAGCAATACCCTCCATGGTTCCTCATAAACATATCGGGCGTGCCAATGGTATGGTGCAAGGAGCTGAGGCCATTGCATTGTTGCTAGCGCCACTCATTGCTGGTGTACTTCTTTCTGCTATTGAATTACGGGGGATCATTCTTGTTGATCTGGCCACATTTCTGGTTGCCTTTATAACACTTCTGTTTGTACAGATACCAACAATCCACACAGCTGATACAAATACCCAAAGTGAGTCATTCCGACAGGCTCTTTTCAATGGATGGAAGTACATTCTTGCCAGGCCAGGCATTTTGAGCCTCATTCTCTTTTTTTCTTTTAGTAACTTTTTAGCAGGGGTCCTTCAAGTCTTGGTTCAACCATTAATTTTGAGTTTTGCCAATGTAACTGCTTTGGGATTCATGCTGTCGTTAGGAAGTAGCGGTATGTTAGTCGGTAGTATTCTAATGGGGTCTTGGGGAGGAACCAAACGCCGTATCCACAGTGTTCTGGGATTCCACATGGTTGCGGTGTTCGCAGTGATATTGATGGGGATACGTCCATCAGGACTACTCATAACTACTGGGCTATTTCTTGTGTATTTTTGCATGCCCATTATCAATGCTTCTCATCAAACCATCTTAAATACCAAGGTAAACATATCAATGCAGGGGCGGGTATTTGCGCTCACAGATATGTTAGCAAGTGCAGCAATGCCAATTGGATATGTGCTGGCCGGTCCCGCAGTTGACTATCTTTTTTCACCACTCGTTCAGTCCGATGGAAGATTTCGCGAGTTGTTCCTGTTTCTCGTTGGAACCGGAACACAACGTGAAATAGGATTAGTCCTCATTCTTATAGGAAGTATTGGTATCTTTCTCACCATAGCAGGATATATGTATCGCCCCTTACGCTCGATTGATGATCTACCAGATGCCAACCCGCCATCTGGTGAGTTTTCTCATCCCGCACCTATACCGAAACAGAATGCTGTGTGAAATATGGTAACAACACCTATCATATGTACGAAGGAGCAGATCGTTGCTAGCGAGAACAAAAGCCATACGCAATCGTGACACAAGGATAAGAGATATAGTGGGTTACTGTGGAGGCGCGTTTTGAAGCAATTATTATCTCAAGAGCCAAGGAACAATACTGTGAATCGCGTGAATACCATCACTCAATCTTCAATACCAAGAACGACATCTTCCCCAAATTATGGACTTAAACGGGGCATATTATCAACCATTGGGCAAACGCCACTCATACGACTGACACATGTTCTACCCAACATGCATTTCCAACTGTTCGCCAAACTTGAGACGTTCAATCCAGGTGGCAGTATTAAAGATCGTACTGCGGTGAACATCATTTATGATGCACTTGAGCGTGGGCAGATTCAACCAGGTGGAACTATTATTGAGTCAAGTTCTGGAAATCTTGGTATTGGTCTGGCACAAGCCTGTGCGTATATGGGGCTCCATTTTATTTGCATTGTTGACCCAAGAACGAATGTTCAAAATATGGATATTATGCGTGTCTATGGTGCAACGGTAGATCTCATTACTGAGCCACATCCGATAACTGGTGATTTCCTCCAGGCACGGATCGAGCGTGCCCAGTACCTGGCCGAGACGATTCCTAACAGCTTCTGGTGCAATCAATATGCAAACTTGGCCAACCCTCATGCACATCATCAAACCATGCATGAAATTGCAACCAACCTTCATGGAAAAGTTGACTACCTGTTCTGTGCTACAAGTACTTGTGGCACCTTACGGGGATGTGCCGAATACATTCGCCGATACGAATTGGATACGACGGTTATTGCAGTAGATGCGGTAGGAAGTGTCATCTTTGGTGGGAAGCCAGGACCACGTCTCCTACCTGGGCACGGGGCGGGCCGACGCCCAGAACACTATCAAGATGATCTCGCCGATGAATACATCCATGTCAGCGATCTTGAATGTGTGGTTGGATGTCGACGATTGGTAAGGCACGAAGCTATCCTCGCAGGAGCTTCGTCAGGTGGCATCATTACTGCACTAGACCGATTAAAAGATACGATCAAACCAAACGCCAATTGTGTCCTGATTCTCTGTGATCGGGGAGAACGCTACCTCAATACTGTCTACTCAGATATATGGGTTGATGCTCACTTTGGTAATGTTTGGCACCTGTGGGAGGAAAATAAAATAACCTCCTCCCACGATCCTATTGTTGAAAACATACATATGTAAGATTATGAAATGAGGATGCAACGTGAACAATCATGACATGTTAATCTTAACAGGCGACGATGTGCACCATATTCTGGAAAACCAGGAGCAGACCATTGTGGACCTGGTTGCCCAAGCATATATCACCCATGCACAGGGAGATAGCACCCTACCACAATCATCTTTTCTCCGTTTCCCTGATAATCAACGTGATCGCATCATTGCGTTACCAGCCTACCTTGGTGGGAATACTGACTGTGCCGGAGTCAAATGGATTGCGTCATTTCCTGGAAACATTGACCGAGGACTTGATCGCGCTTCTGCAACCATACTCCTTAACTCTGTTGAGACTGGATACCCCTTAGCCATAATGGAGGGGTCTATCATTAGCGCTAAACGAACAGCAGCAAGCGCTGCACTGGCGGCTCGCACCCTCCATATCCATGAGCCCGTGACGAGTGTCGGCATCATTGGATGTGGTTTGATCAACTTTGAGATAGTCCAGTTTTTGCATGCCTTGTTCCCAGACCTTACCACACTCGTCCTATTTGATGCACAACCTGATCGTACAAAGCACTTCGGTGAACGTATACAAAAACGTTTTGATAGATGTGAGATTATCGGTGTCCATTCTATTCGCGAAGTGTTGCAACATACAAGATTAGTATCTTTTGCAACAACTGCAACAGTTCCCCATATAGCAGACAGATCTCTCATACAATCTGGAAGCACGATACTACACGTCTCTTTACGTGATTTTGCGCCACAGATCATCCTGGATGCTGATAACGTGGTCGATGACATCGACCACGTATGTCGTGAACGAACTTCAGTCCATGTAGCAGCCGAGCAAACAGGAAATCGTGCACATATGCGTTGTACCCTGGCCGACATCCTTCAAGAAAAAGAAACCGCACGCACCAGTGCAACTAAACCAATTATTTTTAGCCCATTTGGCTTGGGAATACTAGATATTGCCTTAAGCCACTATACCTATGATATTGCATTACGTAAGAATCACGGCATCCAAGTTCCATCTTTTGCTGCAACTTCATGGCAGCGTATGTAGTCTAACTAGCAAATAAAGAAACGGAGATGTATGTATGAAATCTCAACAACAGCACGTACACGCAAATGGACAATATAGTGTAGACGACCATCCAAATTGGCTAGTGCAACAAATAACATCACCTTCGTTACGTTCTACGCTCATCTATCTCACACTGGCATTTCCATTAGGTATTGTCTATTTTGTGTTCTTGGTAACTGGATTAGCGCTTGGCGTTAGTCTCTCCATCATTTGGATTGGTATCCCTATTTTACTGTTTATGTTCGCCAGCATACGCAAAATGATCACCTTTGAACGCTCAATGGCCAATGAGTTGCTTCATGTAAGCTTGCCCACCATCTCATCTCAAAATACGCAGGAACGTGGATGGTGGAGCGGCCTACAGCAAGATCTCCGTGACACACGACTTTGGAATGCCATAACCTATCTACTCCTCAAGATGCCCCTTGGCATTCTATCATTTACACTTGTGATTGCTTTAGGTGCCGCAGCGCTTGGCTTCATTGTTATGCCAGTCGCCTATTGGTTTAGCACTATCTTTCAATTTTCCATCATGCCAGGTTTTTTTGAAATTGATTCATGGGCCAGAGCTATGATGGCATCAGTCATAGGCGTTGGGTTGGCAATAACATCAATCGCTTGTTTCCGTGCACTTGGCAATATGTGGATCCATCTGACAAAAACAATGCTTCAACCGTAAACACATCTGTCACCCTTGGGGAAAAAGAAATCTACACAACAAAAAGAAAGCCAGGGGCATACCTCCTGCGCTTTCCTTTTGAATATACCAAACATCTTTATAACAAGCATATGGCCATTATCGGGCTATGCCCAACATCGGAGCGATCAAGGCTGATACATCCTGGCCAGAAAGATCAATACCGAGTGCAAGATATACATAAATCAACAAAATACCTGTAATATTAAAGAGACAATGAACAAGGATACTCGTCCAGAGTGACTGACTACGCTCATACAGCATTCCAGCAATAAGTCCTACCAGAAATGTGGAAACGACAATCGTTGGATGGAGGTGAGCAATGGCAAACAAAAGCGAACTGACTATCAGCGCCATTGTCTTGCCCCACTGCCGCAACCAGGTGTAGATAACTCCTCGAAAGAAGACTTCTTCCGCAATCGGAATCGCGATACCACCCATCAGAAGCATACCAATAGCTGCCAGTACAGTCATACCCTCTGGGGCAAAAAAGGCGATCTGTGGATTCTCCATCGGGAATCCCAACACACCAAGGAGTGCGGTAATTGGTACCATCCAAATGCGCAAAACGACCGCAAAAACAACCGCACTTTTAATCCAACAACGCTGAGGCCAATGGAGCTTGAGCACGCTAAAATCAAGACCACGCCAGCGCAAGATTGCATAGACACTCCCCAGCATGACGATGACCTGAACAGCCAGTAAACCAAAATTAACACTCCACGGTATTGCAAGTTCATCACGTGGTGTCCCATCGCGCATAAATAATGCAACCGTCAGCATATTAGCAGCAGTAATAAGAATAATAGCAGTTGCTATCAGAACACACACATCGCGCCAGCGCCAGAATGGCTCCTGGGTCATGGTTGGCTGTGCAAGATTCATGGAAAGAACCCCCTCGCTATGCTAACAAGATGTCTGAATATGCAAGATTTCACTCCCTCTAAGCGTAGGCGAGTCTGGCCATTCATACAAGTAGCTTTTGTAAACATTGTTTTAAGAAAATATCGAAAGTCATCTGCACAATATAATGCAACAAAAAAAGTAAATAATAGTCTGAACACTCGTTTGCACGTGCATAAGTACTACGATATACTTCCTCTAAATCTAGAAAAACGCATCTCACACTATCATCAGATGGTAGACAACGATAGTAAAGAAGGATACACATGCCAAACTGGCATCTGAAGCATAGCCATACGTTTCAAGGACAACGTGTTCGTTACGATATTCGTGGGAATGGGCCGCCACTTGTGTTGGTCCATGGAACACCCTGGTCATCATTCAACTGGCGACACCTCATAGCTCACTTTGCAGAACAATGGACAGTCTACTTCTATGATTTGCTTGGCTACGGCCAGTCCGAAATGAGAACAGGACAGGATGTCTCCCTGGGGATACAAAATCAGATACTGGCCAGCCTGCTTGATCATTGGCAACTCACCACACCCTGCATCATTGGTCACGACTTTGGCGGTACCACTGTCTTGCGAACACATCTTATTGAGAGACGAAATTTTGCGAAGATCGTGCTCGTTGATCCGGTAGCCTTATCGCCATGGGGCTCACCTTTTTTTGCCCATGTCAAAAAGCATGAAGCAGCATTTCAGGATCTCCCAGAATATATCCATGAAGCAGTTGTGACTGCTTATGTCAAGGGGGCTATGTATCGACCCATGCCAGAAGAAACGCTGGCTGGCATTATCGAACCTTGGCGTGGCGAGACTGGTCGTAAAGCATTTTACCGGCAGATAGCACAAGCAGATCAACGCTTCACTGACGACATCACTCCACAGTATGCCACTATCACCCACCCAGTGCTCCTTGTGTGGGGAGAAAAAGACACGTGGATTCCGATTGACAAAGGGCAAGAGCTTCACACAATGATTCCTGGATCACAGTTCAGGGCCATTCCAAATGCTGGGCACTTAGTACAAGAAGATGAGCCAGAAAAACTTTTTAAGGCTATCCAATCATTTCTGAAGTAGCTCCACAAAAGAGAATATATAGATACATAAACAGCAAAAAGCCACACCTACATTGTGTGAGTGTGGCTTGCTTTATCTGAACGATGGGACTATCAGACCTGGATTAGGGCGTCATTCGGTATTCAAGTTTTGGCCCTTGGGATTGCGTCAACGACCGCAGGCCAAGTGGATCAGCAGGTTCTTGTGCCTGAGCCAGAGCACCTAACAAAAGATCACGGAAACTATCAGCAGAACGATATCGCACGATTAACGCATCCTCAAGACCAGCAAGCTCTTGAGCGCCAATCAGCGCTTCATCAAGATTACCAAGCTCATCAATAAGGTCGAGGTCGAGTGCCTGTTGACCAGTATAAATACGCCCATCAGCAATTTCAAGAACTCGCTCACGTGGCAGATCTCGTCCTTCAGCAATCACATCGACAAAGCCCTGATACGCCTGATCAACAATGCTTTGGAGGATCGCCTCGTCCTGCGCTGAGGGCTCGCGTGATGGCGAACCAATATCCTTGAACTCACCGCTCTTGTACACCAGTTGACGTAGGCCAAATTCTTCGAACGCCTCCTCATAATTAATCGTTGAAATGATCACCCCTAAACTGCCCGTAAATGTATCAGGATTGGCATAGATTCGATCCGCAGGTGCGGCAATATAGTACCCACCACTGGCAGCCACACTCCCCATTGAAACGATCAGCGGCTTCTCAACATCACGAAGTTTCAGCAACTCGCTATGGATCTCATCACTGGCAACTACCCCACCACCCGGACTATTCACCCGTAACACCACAGCCTTGACTCGTGAGTCGTCAGTTGCCTGACGAATCTGAGACAATAACTGCCGCTGCGTGAGTTGCGAAGAACCAAAGAGACCAGCATCTGCATTCAACCCAATCACACCATTCACTTCGATAATAGCAATACGATCCAGCCCACTACCAGATACACGCTGTTCTTGCCAGCGCGGTGGGCTAAGCAACACATCGCTGCTGGTGTCACTACCACCTACAGCTAACAATAAAGCAAAACTTCCTAACGGCAAAATAGCGCATGCCAGAACAATGCCAACAACAATAGAGAGGCCAATTAACCATCCACGATTCTGCATATGAACTACTCCTTATAGATGATTATGGAGATAACAAATTGTAGCTATTTCTGTATACGTGAAAAACGCTCAAAAAGATACATTTCTCTACGAATTCTCAGAATAGTCGTCTCCTTCAATCATATAAACACTTTCTTTGCTATGGTATACTATATCATCGATGTTGTGTTAATAGGGTTTTCACCACACACGCTGTGGTCCGCAGTTGTGTCACACGCATGCATCCACTTCTATGCGAAAGCACAACGTGTCGTATTCTGCATATACAACACCTACATTGTTCACAATTGTGATTGTAGTAAATGCTATGCTGTTCTCCTATGGGAGAACAACATTAGTGTAAGCAAGCAATGTTGTTGCAGTGGTGCATAGACCTGTACCAACTCGTATATCCATATGTATGATATCCTTGCTAGATAGGGGTCTGTTGAATGAAAAGACGCTGCCTGGCCGATGTCGGTGGCCCATTTTATGATAGTACAAAACCATTCCGCAACTGGTCTGCATTACCATTCTACCAGCTTGATCTGCCACACGCACCTTATGTCGACGAATCACAACTCACAGCCGGTGTACAACGCGCACAGTACTACCTCAATGACATACACACACAAGGCTACAATGGAATCGTCATCGACAATATGGCACACCTCACAACGTTTGATTATACTCCGGTCACCATCTACACCGCTGAGAGCCCCTACCGACAACGGGCCCTGATCTATCGCGAGGCCTTCTCGACACTCTTCGACACTGCGACACAATACGATATGGATGTGTTTGTAACCACTGATATGCAATGGAGCACCCCACCCATTCGGCACTTTGTTGGTCGTCTCAAGCCAGACAACCCACGTCTTGTTGACATCAATAGTTGGGCACTACAAGAATTGTTCACCACCTTCCCCCAGGTACGTGGGCTTGTGGTCCGTGTCGGTGAAACAGGTGGTGCCCACGACCAGGGTGACTCATATCAAGGGCATATGCTGTACACCGACACGCAGCATTTTCGTGATTTGATAGACAAGCTCCTACCTATTTGCGAAGCCTATGACCGACTGTTGATTCTGCGTACCTGGAGCATCGGTATTGGGGAACTTGGTAATCTGATGTGGTCGCCAGAACGATATCAAGCGACCTTTGCCGGATATACTTCCCCCCACCTCATCATATCAATCAAACACGGTCCATCCGATTTCTACCGATTGCAACCACGCAACCCAACCCTCGGCCTACCTGGTCCCACCCAAATCGTCGAACTACAAAATCGTCGGGAATATGAGCTTTTTGGTATGGTCCCTAGTTCGGTAGTACCACTCCATCAAGACATCATCCAACAGGAAACCACCAGCAATACCCAGTTTGGTGGGATATGGGCCTGGAACAGTTCTGGTGGTTGGGGTGGCGGAGATGCTGCCCTGGGAGAGAATGGATGGAGCGTATGGACAGAATTGAGCAGTACCATCACCGCAGCATTGATGCAAACACCAGATCTGGATACAGAGAGCTTTGTCCAGCGTTGGTGTATTGAGCGTTTTGGCGAGACCTTTGGCAATGCTATGGCAAATATCTACCTCACATCAGCCCAATTATTCGAGCAGAGTTGGTATATCCGCCAACACCAGACTGCCGAAACAAACCTTGGTGCCATTTACATTCCATCGTTACTCTGGATGTGGTGGATGCGACCAACTGCATCACTGATCTTCTGGGCCTATCTCGCCTCGGTTGCGGACGATATCGATTCTATCATTCACGACAGCGCTACCATCAATGAGCAGTTCTCGCACCTCACAGAAGATCTAGTCTCGTTAGCGCCTTCCTACGGCCAACAGGCGTTAGAAATCGCCGAGAGTGTGCGGTATCTGCGTGATGTAATGTCTGTTGCACACCATATCCGTTCATTGCTCCTGCGTACATTTGATGCTGCTTGGCAAAAGGACCATAATCAGTGGAGTACACTTGCACGAGAAGCAGACAAAGTTCAAACAATTTTACAGCAGCATTGTAGAATATGGAAAGAACGTGTTGACTATCCACCCTTAGAACTGGATGAGATCCGCACCTTCTTACGCACCTTCCATCGGAAACCAGGGCTGTTGTGGCCGCAAACACGTGCCACATGTCTGCTCATCAGTCAATTGCGTAAACGGCGCTGGACCGGCCGACATGCCCGCATCGCCGGAGTGAGTGCTACAACCATGTTCGTGGTATCGTTATTGGCCAAAGGTCGTCGCGGTATCGGTGTTGTTGGTGTAGCAGGAGTGCTCGCATCGGTTATGTATGCCACTCCTGTGCGGCAACGTGCTGTAGGTGTATTGTTACCCTGGCTCAATCGCCGCTTCTATCTGTTACCATCGATCTTCTTCGAAACAGGACCATCATTTACCGAATGGACCACATAAGCCATACCCAGGCTGGTAAAACACAAACTGCCCAGTGGACCAACACCGGGCAGAGAGCATCCAAGAGGTAGAACGGATTATGCTGTGCGTGGGACAAACAACTGCGTCAAGCTGCGCAGCTCGCGTTTAAACCATGGGAGTGCGGCAGTGACTACTTCGTTCCATCCCCAGAAAGCACCCTCAGCGCTCGTCTGGCGCAGGCGAATGGCCTGCCATAAATCCTGTGCAGTACGACCAGGGAACGTAGTATAGGCTGAACCAATCGTCGCAAGATGATGCGAATCACTGCCACCACAACAGGCCACATAGAGTTCACTGGCGACTCGCGTTGCTAGAATGTTGTTATACGGTCGCCACAAACTTGCGTTCAAACCCTCGATCCCATCAATAGGCCATTCGCTATCAGGTCCTGCGGCACGCTGTCGCAGATCACGCCGCCCCATCGACGGAACAAGCTGGCCATAGGGATGGGCCGGAATGCAGAGACCTCCCTGTTCGTGCACAGCAGCGATAGACTCAGCAGCGGAGAGGCCAGGTGGAACGACCTGTTCGATAAAAAGTGCCAGCATATGCCCGTCAGCCGTCGAAATCTCTTCCCCAACAATAACCTCTACACCAAAAGACCCAGCTAATTGCTGGGCCTTCACCGCACCAGTAATAGTATCATGATCCGTGATTGCAATGAGCTTCAAGTCCGTGTGTGTAGCCACATAGGTCAAAACCTCTTCCACCGAATTATTTCCGTCACTGTGATCGGTGTGGATATGGATGTCTGCTTTTCCCTGCAAATTGTTCACTACAATCCTTCTTTCATCATTTAGCAAAGCAATATTGTCGAAAGTATGTCAATAACAGATGACGTTACCTTATAGGTCGAATATAGCGTCGCAACAAAGTTTTATTGTGACACACCTGGGTGTAGTAACGAAACAATTTGTGCATCACTCGCTCCCATGAGCGCTGCTCGGCTGCAGTACGGCCAGCGCATCCCATCTGAGTAAGACGATATGGATTATCAACAAGTTGCTGCACCTGGACACGTAAATTCTGTGCATCACCTGGCCGAAAAAACAGCCCTGTTATATTATTCTGTACGAGGTCAAGGGAACCACCTGCCTCTGCCGCCACAACGGGCAATCCTGATGCCATCGCTTCCTGGATGACCTGCCCAAAGGTTTCCGTGTCCGATGGAAACACAAACATATCGGCACTTGCATATGCCGTCGCAAGCTCGTCGCCGCTGAGATAGCCTGCGAAGTGAACCGGCAGACCGGCAAAACGATCCTCCAACTCAGACCGTAGCGGGCCATCCCCCACAAGCACCAACCGTACCCCTTCGAGTCCTCTCACCGCGTCGATCAACAGTTCAACACGCTTCTCTGTAGCAAGACGCCCGACATACAACAGCATGATTTCTCCCTGTTGCAATCTGGTTGAAGCACGCCACGCCTCACTACGGTTTTTGGGATGAAATCTAGTCGTATCAACACCTCGCCCCCACAGACGCAACCGATGAAACCCGTGAGCACGCAGATCACTGAATGTGGCCGATGAGGGGCAAAGAGTCATTGAACACCCATTATGAATCCAGCGCAAATAGTGATAGACCAACCCTTTGAGAAATCCCAGACCATAATGGGTGCTGTACGCCGGAAAATCAGTGTGGTATGCACCAACTAACGGAATAGAAAGGCTCTGAGCTACGTAGCGTGCCGTTGGACCAAGTGCGGCAAGCCCAGCCAGATGCAAAATATCTGGTTGAAACTGTCGCAGCCGTGGTGTAACGCCAAACTGTGGCGGGGTAAGTTGCAACTCAGGGTACATTGGGAGCGGCAACCCATGAAGCGGTACAATCTGGGCACCAGCATAACTTTCAGGAGCGCCCTGTGGAGCGAAAAGAATGGCCTCGTGGCCGTGTGCCTGTAAATGTTCAAGCTGTCGACAAAGCGTTGTCACAACACCATTAACGTGTGGGAGAAAAGTTTCAGTGATCAACGCAACACGCATACGTATATTCTCCTTGATATGATATAAACGTTTGTGTGATGTGAAAATAGGGTATGTTCGTCTGCATATTATTTTGCAAGCTCCCGATAGCGCGTTTTTCGCCAATACCCCCAATCGTGATACAGCCAGCGTTTTGGCATTGGAATGTAGAGATTAGCCCAGAGCAATGCAGTACGACAGGTACTGTGCAGCATTTTACGTGTGGCTCCCAACGCCAGCCGGCGATCATCAAGTGAGCGTACGGTCAGATCGCGAGCATAGGCAATCCGATAACCGTGATGCGCCAGACGCAGAAATAACTCGGTATCTTCGTTTACGGGCAGATCACGTCGAAAACCACCAACACGCTCAAATACCCGACGACGCACCGCCATGTTCGAACCAGAGGCTGCCGCAATACCAAACACCTGACAGATCTGTTGGCCGCTGTTAAAACAGGCGCTGTACACTGTGTGGCTGGTGGTGGCATACTTGGGACCATAGAAT
>JBCDFA010000054.1:0-27373 GCA_039178835.1 Chloroflexota bacterium | reverse complement strand
TTGGCAGAGGCCGCCTGGCTGAAGAACTGGAACGGATGGCGACCATCTTCGCCTCGGCCAGCCGCTACAGCCTTATTCTGATCAACGAGCCCTTTACCAGCACCGACTACAATGCGGCACGTATCCTGGGGCGCGACCTGGTGGCCGGTCTGCAAATGCTCGGCGCACGCACCCTCCTCGTTACGCACCTCCACGACCTCGTGCACGATGCACTAGCCCTCAACAACGGCACTTCCCACGCAGGTATCACCAGTCTGGTGGCGGGTGCGACCACCACCGATGATGACCACGAAGGGCTGCAACCCACGTACCACGTCACCCCTGGGCAGCCACAGGCTGTTGGCTATGCCACCGAACTCGCACACCGTTACGGCGTCAGTCGTGAGCAGATCGCTCAGACCTTGCGCGAACGTGGTCTCACCGACTAGCCATTTTTCCAGGTAGACAGCTAGCCGCTCAGGTGATGCCGCTCAGTGAGAAACGCGGTACAGTATGACCAGAACATCAAGAACATCGTAGACATATAAAGGAGTATATGATGAATGTACCTACAGATAATGTTGGCGTGCTAAGTGCCATGTCGACTCAGATGGCCGATGCCGTTGAGCGCGTAGGCCAGAGTCTGGTGATGGTCAACGGTCGCCAACGCCAATCGGCAAGCGGTGTGGTCTATGCGCCCAACACCATTCTGACCGCCGATCACGTGCTTGAGCGCGAAGAGGATCTGACCATTGAAACACCAGACCAGCGCAAACTACCGGCCAAGTTCGTAGGCCGCGACTCAGCCACTGACCTTGCTGTTCTCGAGGTGCCAGACCTCGGCCTCGACCCGGCGACTACGGCTGATGAGGCACGTGTTGGGCAGCTTGTGCTGGCCGTCGGACGGCCAACCAGCGACGGACCAATGGCGAGTCTTGGCATTGTGAGCGCAATGGGTGGCCCAGTACGGACGCAGCGTGGTGCGATGCTGGAGCAATATATCCGCACCGATGCTACGCCCTACCCAGGCTTCTCCGGTGGCCCATTGACCAGCACCGACGGCACTGTGCTAGGTATCGTCACCACGGGCCTCGTGGGCGGCGTCGCGCTGGCGATTCCCAGCCCCATCGCCTGGCGCATCGCTGAGACATTGACCCAGCACGGCACGGTCAAACGCGGTTTCCTTGGTTTGAGCTGCCAGCCCGTTCCCCTTCCCGATCAATATCGCCAGGGTCGCGAACAGGAACGCGGCTTGCTGGTGGTACGGGTTGAGGATGGGAGCCCAGCCGAGAAGGGCGGTGTGCTGCTCGGCGATGTGATTATCACGCTCGATGGCAACACCCTGAACGATACCGACGATCTGCAAGCACTACTCACCGGCAATCGCGTGGGGCAGGCAGTGCCGATGGAGGTCGTGCGCGGTGGTACGCCACAAACCCTTCAGGTCACTATTGGACAACGTAAGTAACACGAGAAACAGGTATTGTATGATAGATAACACCACATCTCCTTCATCCGCTGAAGCACTTGTTACAGCCGATCCTGCATCGAACGCCGTTACGCATATCGTGGAACAGTTGCAACCAAGCGTCGTGCAGGTGCGAAACCGATGGCGTGGTGGTGGCACGGGCGTCATCTGGCGGACAGACGGCAGCATCGTGACCAATCATCATGTAGTGGGGAAAGCCAACGAGGTCGAGATCGGCTTATTTGATGGGCGCACCCTCACTGCGACGGTGAGCGACCGCAACCCAACGCTGGATCTTGCCCTGCTCAAAGTCGACGCCACCGATCTCCCTGCTGCACCCGTCGATGACTCCTCGACACTCAGAGTGGGCGAACTGGTGCTGGCCATCGGGCATCCGTGGGGACAGCCATGGGTTGTCACCGCTGGGATTGTCAGTGGTTTGGGCAACGTAACCATCGCCAACACAAATCAGCAAGTGCAGTACATTCGCTCCGATGTCCGACTGGCCCCAGGGAACTCTGGCGGACCATTGCTCAACGCACGTGGTGCTGTGGTTGGCATCAACGCGATGATCTTTGGTGGCGACCTATCTGTAGCTATCCCCAGCCACGCAGCGATTACATGGATTGCCGGATTGCCCAGCCGTCGCGTTACACTGGGTATTCAGGTACAGACGGTTGAGTTGCCTGCGACACTGCGTCAGGGTTCTCTCGCTCAACGCAAGGCTGGCGTCATGATTGTCGGAGTCAACCCCAACGGCCCAGCAAGCAAAGCCGCGCTCACCGTCGGCGATGTGCTTATCGATGTGAGTGGTGTGCCCATCGAAACGACAGAATCGCTACTTGAAGCATTGTCACGACGCGACGCGACTGAGATTATTCAACTCAATGTGCTTCGGGGTGGCGAACTGACGGCTGTTGATGTCCACATTGATGAAGCAAAACAAGCTGTATGACCAACGTTTTTGTTGCTGCGACAACGCCAACAATGCGAGCAGGGCTACGGGCCCTGCTTCTGCATACTGATACGCAGGTCGTTGATGAGGGTTCGGCCCTCACCAATGCTGCGATGCGGCTGGCCTATGTTGATGTCTTTGTGATGGCCGATGATCAACTGCTCGCCGATGCAGCACACGACCTGAGCGAAAGTGAGGCGCTGGCACTGGTGGTGCTGACCGATGAGGCGCAAACCGTGCGGATGCTGCAATCGCTACCGTTGCGCGGCTGGGGTATCGTGTCACCTGAGGCCACCACCGCAGAGTTGGAAGCAGCGATTAAGGCCGTCGAACAAGGGCTGATCGTCCTGCCACCAACTCTTGCAGAGCAACACTTCACCCAGCGTGCCATTGTCGATGAACCAGCCGAACCGCTGACTACCCGTGAACAAGAAGTCCTCGATCTGATCAGTCAGGGGCTGTCGAATAAACTAATCGCCCAACGATTGAGCATTAGCGAACACACCGTGAAATTCCACATCTCATCGCTTTACACCAAGTTGGGAGCATCCAGCCGTACCGACGCTGTCAGTCGTGGCGCACGCCGCGGGTTGATTACATTGTAAAAACTCACATATGCATACATCGAAAATGCTTGTCGACACGTAATGAGTGGTGAACCCAAAAATCAAGCAATATCAAAAGTAGGGACATCATGAGTTTTATGATGAAACAACCGTGTGATGAAGGTGTCATGCGAGCTGGTGAGGCAACTAACCCATGTGATCGCAACGTTGGGCGATGGGTGTTGGCTGCGACAATTCTTGGTTCAAGCATGGCCTTTATCGATGGTACGGTCGTGAACGTCGCACTTCCCATTCTTCAGGTCGATCTCAATGCAACGGTTGTTGAAGCACAGTGGGTTGTTGAGTCTTATGCGTTGTTCCTGGCGGCATTGATTCTCGTCGGCGGTTCCCTTGGTGATAATTTTGGACGACGTCGTATCTATGCTATCGGCATTGTTATCTTCACTATCGCTTCGATCTGGTGTGGGTTTGCACCAGATGCAGGTCAACTCATTGCAGCACGGGCTCTACAAGGCATTGGTGGCGCACTGCTTATTCCCAGCAGCCTTGCACTAATCAGCGCATCATTTGCGGAGGAACAACGGGGCCGTGCCATCGGCACCTGGTCCGGCTTCACCGCGATCACAACCGCGCTGGGGCCAGTGCTTGGTGGCTGGCTGGTTGAAAATCTCTCGTGGCGCTGGGTATTCTTTATCAACATACCGTTTGCTATTGCTGTGTTAGTCATTTTGTTACGTGTGCCTGAAAGTCGTGACGAGACCACCGATGCCCATATCGACTGGGCCGGTGCGCTCCTCTGTACGCTGGGGCTTGGTGGTATCACCTTTGGATTGATCGAGTCAGCAACGTACAGTCTGACCCATCCACTGGTATTTGGTGCCCTTCTTATTGGTGTTATTGCCTTCATCGGGTTTATCATCGTTGAGATACGCAGTCCGGCCCCGATGATGCCGCTTTCCATGTTCAAATCAGCAGCCTTTAGCGGAGCAAATCTGTTGACACTCCTGCTCTATGCCGGGCTTGGTGGAGCGCTGTTCTTTCTGCCCTTCAATCTTATTCAGGTACAGGGATATTCTCCCACAGCGGCAGGTGCCGCATTTCTCCCCTTCGTGCTGATTATGTTCTTCATGTCGCGCTGGTCAGGAGGGTTGGTCGCAACCTACGGCTCGAAACTCCCGCTTATCATCGGGCCACTTATCGCAGCAGTAGGCTTTGGGCTATTTACATTACCAGGAATCGGTGGTAGCTACTGGACCACATTCTTTCCGGCGGTCGCGGTACTTGGTATCGGGATGGCAATCAGCGTCGCTCCGCTGACAACAACGGTCATGGGGGCCGTCGAGTCGAGTCGTGCTGGTCTCGCATCGGGGGTGAACAACGCTATCTCACGGGTGGCAAGCCTCCTTTCGATTGCGATACTCGGACTTGTCATCCTGGGGACATTTAACGCAAATCTTGACCAACAACTGGCAGCCCTGCAACTGCCAGCAGATATCCAACAAGCGATTGACGACCAGCGAACGAGCATGGCGGCTGCCGAAGCACCAGAAACTCTCGATGCTACACTGGCCGCGACTATCAATCAAACAATTGACGAGGCATTTGTTGCGGGATTTCGGCTCGTGATGTTTATCGCGGCAGGTTTGGCTATTGCCAGCGCACTCTCTGCGGCACTGCTTATCCCAGGGAAAGGTGTTCGCTACCAGACAGAAGAACGCGCTGCACGTGCAGGTGAGCAGGCAGGCAGTACTGTTTAATTTTCTCATACTACCAAGGAGTAAACCATGGCCAAATGTACACACCAGAATCAAATTCACGAAGTCACACCAAGTGCAAACGGCTGCGAGGATTGTCTCAAGGCCGGAGATGAATGGGTGCACCTCCGTCTGTGTATGACGTGCGGCTATGTCGGGTGTTGCGACTCATCAAAGAACAAACACGCCACAAAACACTCACACGATACAACGCACCCGGTTGTCAAATCATTTGAGCCTGGACAGGATTGGATGTGGTGTTATGTAGACAAGACGTTTGTTTAATGACTGTTATTTTTAATGCCTAGGTGGTACGGACGTTTCTGTCTGTACCATCTTTTTTGTAGACGTAATACGCTATTCTACAAATTTTGTTGCCGCGTTTTGAAGGAATACGCTTATGAACCTTACACAGTTTGAGATTATGGTCAGTCTCGCGGAGGAAAAGAAATTTACCGAGGCAGCTGAAGCAATTGGTATTACTCAAGCAGCGGCCAGCCATGCTTTATCGAAAATGGAGGACGAGTTAGGAGTAAAACTGTTTGAGCGGCATCGTTCAGGTGCAGTTGTGACCGAAGTTGGCACAATTGTATTAGATCATGCCCGTGAGATTCTGGCGCACGTTGAATCAATTCGACAGGCCGCCATCTCAGCACGGAATCTAGGTACAAGTAAACTACGTATTGGGGTGGTGCCAACTGCTCCATCGCGTCTTCTCACAGGTATTGTGGGGGATTTTCAGCGTCGTTATCCCGATACCGACATTGCCTTATTCGAGGGTGATGAAAGAGACCTTCGTGCATGGCTAGAGACGCAGGTGATCGATGTGGCACTGGTTTCTTCGTTGTCTCCACATACAGGCGATAATCACAGAACTCTCGCCCAGACAACACTGAAGGTCGTTCTTTCCGCAGATCATCATCTTGGTACACAATCATCGATATCAATTGACCAACTCCAGGATGAGGCATTGATCATCCTCAAAACAGGGAGTGAAAGGTTCCAATCTGAGATTGCGACCGCTGGTCATACCCCTTTGCAGGTGCGTTATGAAATCAGTAATGCAAACACGATCCTATCAATGATTCGCGATGGATTAGGAGTATCGATTATGCCAGAGGTGGTTATTGGAGAGCAGAGAGACGGTCTTCAGATTATGGATTTAACACCATCATTTGCATTGTATATCGGGTTAATGGCTTTCCCTGGCGACACACCACTCCAATTCGTACGCATGTTCATGACAAATGCACAGCAGTGGGCTAAACAACATGGATTTTTGTCTCTAGACTAAATGATCCCCCATAAACAACGTTTATAAGAGCTATAAACAGGTTGGTTTGAGTTGAAAGATTACTATTGCTAGAATGAGATTGCAATACACAAATAGAGAAAAAGCTCTTTGAAAGAGGCAATGTATGAATGCAATGAAAATATTTGGCGGACATCAGGAAGTACGTGTTGCAATTGTTCAAACACCACCAGTCTATCTTGATCGCTCAAAATCAGTAGACAAAGCCTGTGAAAAAATCATTGAAGCAGGACAAAACGGTGCAAAGTTAGTTGCTTTCTCTGAAGCCTGGTTACCCGGTTTCCCTGCCTGGGCTGAGAGTGCAGATAGTATGGTTGTTGAATGGGCATCCGTGCGAATTCAGCTGTATGATAATGCACTGTTAATCCCAGGTGAGGACACAAAGAGATTATGTGAAGCAGCCGCAACGGCAAATTGTAATGTGGTTATGGGGTGTCAAGAACTGGACTCACGCCCCCAATCACACACCCTCTACAATACGCTGCTCTACATTGACAATCAAGGACAGATATTGGGCAAACATCGTAAGCTTACACCAACTCATACGGAAAAGGCCATATGGGGTGCCGGTGATGGCACTGATCTCACGACCTACGCAACGAACATTGGCCGTATCGGTGGCCTGATGTGTGGTGAGAACGCGTCAAGTCGGTTCCGAGTACGACTCATAGACTGTGGACATGATTTCCATGTGATGGCCTACCCGGCTGCTGTAACACTGGAAGGCCCACGCATCCACGAACCAGATGAGACTGGCACAGACTTCATGGGCTATTTCCTGGCACGATCACACGCATTGGAGGCGGGCTGCTTCGTCTTACTTGCCTGTGGTTACTACACCAAAGACATTTTCCCGGAAGATTTCCCGATGTCTGATCATATCTTTATGGATAACTTTCGTGGTGGTAGCTGTATATTTGCCCCTGGTGGCATGCCACTCACGGAACCAACATTTGGTGACACGATTCTGTACGCCGATTGCCACGCTGACATGATCAAAATTAATAAGGCAATTATTGATAGTGTTGGCCACTATGAACGTCCAGATGTTGTTAGTCTTGATTGGCATCCACAATCGTACCAGGAAGTGAGAGACTAAAATGATAACAGTCGGTTCACCTTTACCAGAATTTGCACTCGAAGATGTTCATGGGGATCGTTTGCATTCAGGAGATTTCACGCAACAATGGATTGTTTTACTCTTTGCAACGCAACAAAGTATTAAGATGATTGACGAATGGTATAACACATTGGTAGAAACCTTTCCGAAAGAACAAGTAGCCACACTTGCAATTGCTATCCTAAATCAATTGCCGAGTTTTGTACCAGAAAGTGCCATTAAAGTACGCCTGAAGCAGAAAACAAAAACGCCTTTACTTATGGACATGAAAGGCAATGTTGCCATGCGCTTTGGCATTGTCGAAGATGGTGCTTACATTGTTGTGGTTGAGCCAGGTCAGACAATTACATTTACAGGTACAACATTAGACAGTGCAATGGCCTATCTCCCTTTGTGAAACCGCCTTCATTTCTGGACATGTTGTGCGTACTCTATCGTACAGGCTGGAAGTCTATACTTGATCTGGTTCGTCAGGGACCAGCACTTATCTGGATGCGGCTCAAACGTCTATTCTGAACGTTGAAGCATCATCAATCACCAAATAAGCAACGTAAGATTGATGATGCACCTTTTCAACAAGCGTCTACTCAGATAGGCGCTTTTATTATATGCAACGTGCTCTATAATAAACACGTATTCCTTTCAAAAGATAGGATTTAATCTATGAATATACAAGATGTGCTCTTTCTCTATGACTACAACTACTGGGCCAGAGATCGTATCCTGAATGCGGCTGAAAAATTGAGTTGGCAGCAACTAACCGTCCCAAGTACCCAGAGTCATGGCAGCATACGCGGAACGCTTGTGCATACGTTTAGCGCCGAGTGGACGTGGTGCATGCGCTGTCAGAAGCACCAATCTCCTACTGCTATGCTCCCAGAGGATCAATTTCCCTCTCAAGAAACGCTTCGATCATGCTGGGAAGAGGAAGAAAACCACATGCGTGCATTTTTGAATGGGCTGACCGATCATGATTTGCTATCACCACTGAAATACACGCGTATGGGAGGGCAAGAGGAAGAAGACATTTTGTGGCACATCTTGACCCATGTAGTAAACCATGGGACACAGCACCGCTCTGAGGTGGCCATACTGCTTACAGATTATGGTGCTTCACCCGGGGAGATCGACATTATCATGTTTATCAGGGAACGCAAAGTATCAGGGGATCTTTGATACGTTTTAATCGTGAAAGAGTCCATCATTCACTAACAATTGCTGATAGGCTATTCTGTAATCCAAGGTTTGAGACAAGAGTTATATTTTTCTCATTATTACACCCGGTAGTTATTTGTATACTTTTTTACAAAACGCCATTGTAAGTCAAGCACTTCCGGTTCACAACTGGTTTCCAGGCATTGCTAGCTTGGTCATACGGATGAGAGAGCTACAAAAACCATGGGCGGTTATCTCTACACTCTCTATAACCCCGACACAGTAACAAACAGTTACCCCTCCTCACTCATGCCACAATGTCATTTTTGATAGAAACTACCACCAACATAGGCTCTAGTGTTACAATAGCAATAGAACTGTTCATTCTTTTGTCAACATTGTCAACTACCATCAGTAAAGTCGACGATAGTTGGGTATCACAAAGCGGAGAAACGATGGACACAGGTGAGACGCGTGTGCTTATTGCTGAGGACGACTATCTGGTCGGTGAAATGATCAAAGGGGTTGCTGAGTCAATTGGCTACACGATTGTTGGTGAAGCCTCAAATGGCATTGAAGCTGTTGAGCAGACCAAACTGCTACGTCCTGATGTCGTGCTCATGGATATCCGCATGCCTGAGATGGATGGGGTAACGGCAACCCGACACATTTACCAACAGTGCCCTACACCCGTTATCATTCTCACGGCCTATGAAACACCAGATTTGCTTGAACAGGCTAGTGCCGCAGGAGTTGCGGCTTATCTGGTCAAACCACCCCAGGCGCGTGAAATGGAACGCGCCGTTACTATTGCACGTGCGCGTTTTGCTGATCTCTTAGAGGTTCGACGGCTAAAAACAGAGGCCGAACAAGCAGTTCAATTGCGGGATGAGTTATTTGCCTTAATCTCCCACGATCTTATGACCCCACTCACTGCCATTAAGGGATACATGGAGTTGGTACAGATGAGAGTTCAAGCCGCAAATGCTCAACAACTCACAGAACAACTCCAGCCAGACATAGTCAAAATCGATGCAGCCGTTCGACGAATGACCGGACAAATTACGGAATTTTTAGATATCTCACGGCTACGGGCTGGGCAGCGTTTTGATCTTCATCGCGTTTCTACAGACCTGATATCATTAGTATGCCAAATAGTAACCGATGCTCAACAAGTAACCAAAACACATCAGGTCTACGTTGAGACATCAATTCCACACTTGTATGCAAATGTGGACGCCATTCGCCTTGAGCGTGTGATCGGAAATCTCCTTTCGAATGCAATCAAATACAGCCCTCATGGGGGTAATATCATCGTAACCATTGATGAAGAACATTCACACGAGCCATCTTGGGCCAACATAGCTATATCAGATCAGGGTGTCGGTATACCTCTCAATGATTTACAACATATATTCGACCCATTCCATCGTGCTCCCAATGTTATTGGCCAATCAGATGGTATTGGTCTGGGTTTGGCCAGTGTGCGACAAATCATTGAGTGGCATGGCGGAACCATTGATGTCAAAAGTCAGATTAATGCTGGTTCAACCTTTACGGTGCGGATACCCTGTGTGCATATCAATACTGATAATGCTCCAACAACGATAGGCACATAAACACAAACAAACGTGCAAGGAACATCTTTTATGAGCACGATCAATAACATTGTTGGTGATCTACGAGCAGAAATCACTGCGTTACGAGAGCGTGTAGTTGAACTCGAAGCAACAACGACCGAACATCATCAAATTGAAGACACCTACCGTAATCTTGTGGAACATACACCACATGCCATGGTTATCCTACAAGATCAACGGATCGTTTTTGCCAATCTAGCTACAGTAGCTATCAGCGGATATCAGATTGGTGAATTGACATCGCTTCCAGGTCAGTCAATGCACACACTTGTTCATACTGATGACCAGAAGAAACTCGATGCTGTGCTCACCAATACCGACAATGAGTTCACGCCAACACAACACAGTGAGTTGCGACTCATTCGCAATGATGGAACAATACGCTGGATCGATCTTTCAAGCACAACTACCACGTATCGTGGTTCATCAGCAATACAACTCGTGTTTCTCGATATCACTGAGCAAAAGCGTGCTGAGGATGTGTTACAAGAATCGGAAATTACCCTCCACGCAATTTTTTATAATAGCCCTCAAGTGTTTCTCTTCGTCAATCTTGACTATACCATTCGTGCATTGAACCACATTGCCAAAGATCGATTCAAGCAAATCTTTGGCAAAGTAGTGGATGTCGGGGACTCCCTTTTTGATATTCTGACCAGCGATTTACTGCCCGTTGTTCAAGAACGCTTTCAACAAACGCTCCTTGGTAAGCGCATCACTTCTGAACGAAAGATGACTACCACCTCAGGGCGAGATATCTGGTTTGAATTTCAGTACAATGCCGTATCAAATAACGAAGGACATCCTATCGGCGTCTTCTTAAGTATTGTTGATATGACAGAACGTAAGCAAGGAGAAGAACGTCTTCGCTTACTTGAGTCTGTTATTGTCCATACCAATGACGCTGTCGTCATTACAGAAGCCGCTCCTATCAACAAACCAGGCCCACGCATTATTTACGTTAATGACGCGTTCAAACGTATGACTGGGTATACTGAAGCAGAAGTCATTGGCCAGAATCCACGAATGTTTCAAGGTTCAGAAACGAATCGTGCAACACTTAATCAGATTCGGCAGGCCCTACAAAATTGGCAGCCAATTCGAGTAGAATTAATCAATTATCACAAGAATGGCCAGCCATTTTGGATCGAGTTAGATATTTCACCTGTTGTAGATGCCAGCGGTCAATATACTCACTGGGTTTCCATTCAACGCGATATCAGTGAACGCAAAGAGATGGAGTCCTCACTCCAGGCCAATCAGGATCTGTTTCAGGGTATCATCGATAATGCTCCTGCTGTTATTTGTGCAGGCGATCTCGAGGGAAGATTTATTTTGGCCAACAAAACCCTCACTGATGGTTTGGGGTTATCTCATACCCAAGAACTGATTGGTAAATCCTACAAAGATATTGTGATGCCTGATTTGCACGAACAGGTCGCACGTGAAAACCAGCACATTCTTACCACAGCCCAACAAATTCAACAGGAAAGCACTGTTATTGTAGACGGAGCAGAACAAACTTGGTTAGCTACTAAGTTTCCCGTATTTGATTCACAGGGAATCATTGCTTATATCGCGGCGATTTCTACGGATATTACCAATCAAAAGCAAACCGAAGCTACCCTACGCGCGACTACATCTCGCCTTATAACACTCATTGAAAATCTTCAAGCTGGCATTCTAGTCGAGGACGAAACACGTCATATTGCGCTTGTCAATGGTGTCTTTTGTGAGATGTTCAACATTCCGGTAGGGCCGCATGTCTTATTCGGCACAGATTGTCGCCAAGCTGCCAATGCAGCCAAAGATCTCTTTGTCGACTCAGACTACTTTGCAGACAGTGTTGAAGGATTACTCCAGCAAAAACAAACTGTCACCGCCGAAGAATTGGAATTGGTTGACGGACGTGTCTTTGAACGTGATTATATCCCCATCTATGTCAATGAAAAGTATCGGGGCCATTTGTGGCAGTATCGCGATATTACTGAACGCAAAAACGCAGAAAAAGAGTTGCATCAATATACCGAACGGCTACAAGCGCTATATGACCTCGATCAGGCGATTTTATCAGCAAGATCACCCATTGCCATTGGTGAGGCTGCTCTTCAACACCTTCAGCAATTACTTCCCTGTATAAATGCATGTGTCACTGAATTTCATCTCCATCTTCAGCAAACACGCTTATTGGCATTACTCAGAGATGGCATATTAGTTCCACCACCAATTAACCGCTTTGCGTTGGAGAATTGTGACGAGGTTCTTGAGACTCTACAACAAGGTCACGCCTACATCTTAGAAAAGCATGAAGAACTCGTGGTTCCTCATGAAATTCAGAACCTCTTGGGAGACAAAACACATCTTATTGTGCCATTACTCGTCCAAGATACTCTTATTGGAGCGCTCAACATTGGAATAGAAGACCATGAGACAGTACCAGATGACTACATCATCATTGCGAAAGAAATTGCCGCCTCGCTTGCAATAGCTATTCGACACGCGCAACTGTATGAGCAAACACAACATGATGCAGAAACCAAGGCCACTATGTTGCGTGAAGTAAATCACCGTGTCAAAAACAACCTCTCCGCAATTATTGGACTACTGTACGCGGAACAAAGGCGTGCCGAACTACCACAGCAAGATATTTATCAAGCTATTATCAACGAATTAGTCATTCGAGTACAAAGCCTAGCATCTGTACACAACCTGCTGTCACACTCGGCATGGCAACCAGTACGATTAGATGAATTGGTACGAAATATTGTACAATTGGCAGTACAGGCCCTACCACCAGACAAGCTGGTGACCATCAACATAGATGAGTCAGATATCCTTATTACAGCTGACCAAGCCCACAATCTTGCGTTAGTGATTAATGAACTAGCCACGAATACGGTGAAGTATGGGGGTACAGACGTGACTCACACTCTGCGATTATGTGTGCATTTCACAGTTGCTGATGATCAAGTGTATCTCGAATTTCGCGACAACGGCCCAGGATACCCAGATCCAGTTTTATGTGGTGACGAACAACATCTCCATGTTGGATTTGATCTTATGCATAACATCATACGTCGCAGTCTACACGGTCAGCTTACCTTGCGCAATGATGGAGGGGCAATAGCTATGTTTCAGTTTCGCCGTGAACTAACTACAATATGAAAAATCAACTTTTCATTGATACTTTTCATTGTTACTATAGTATATTCTACATACAAGACGTGCTATACTAGATGAGGCAGGTCGCCTTGAAATATTCTTAGATAAGTCTATAGTTCCTCAAAATTCGACCAACACACACATCAATCTGGCGGAGAAACATACATGCGTAGCTTAAGAGACATTCTACTCGGATTAACAATCATCCAGGTAGCAATCCTGTTGACAGTTACTGGGGTTACCTTTGTCTTAATCCAGAATGTCAATATATTCATTGAGGAGACACGTGAACGTAATCTTGTCGCAAGTCAAGCACAACGTGTGGCATCTGAGATGCTGCGTGCTCGTCGACTTGAAAAAGATTACTTTATTGCACTCAACAGCGCAGCACCACGGGTAAGTCCTGAGGAACAATTTCAACGATGGGAAGTGGCTTATGAAGATCTGGGTGACGCACTGCAAGGCATGGAAATATATATGCAGACACCCGAAGAAGCCGCATTGTATGCATCGTGGCAGGAGACCTACAATCGCTATTTACAGGCATTTGAAATAGTACAGCAACGGCCGAGTGTTGCCAGCGGCACGGCCCAGATTGCCAACGAAAGCATGAATGCCTTTGACGATATGTTAAGTGAGCTTACCGAAGAGACACGGAGCTTTGCCGATCAAAAAGTCAATGAGGCTGATCAAGCATGGGTAGACTTGTTGGCACAGGAACGACGCACCATCCCAGCTATCATCGGCATTGGGGCCTTGGCGATCATCCTGACCAGCGTCATTGGTGGAGGTATGGCCCGTTGGCTCCCACGTCCCCTACTGGCGCTCACCAAGCAAGCCGAGCGGGTAGCTGATGGAAATCTGAATGTCCGAGTTGACGATATTGCTGGCAACCACGAGGTTGGGCGACTTGGTCGGGCATTTAATCATATGACTGAACAACTTAGTGCTCAGCAAGCAGCTATCGCGACTCGTACCACCGAACTTGAACAAGCCAACACACAACAACACGCACTGGTTGAGCAGCTTCAAAAGAGTTTAGAAGAACAAGAAACACTGGACCAAACGGTCCGAGAGCTATCGGTACCTACGATTCCTATCTTACCTGGTGTTTTGGTTGTACCTCTGGTCGGTGCTTTTGATGAACGACGTGCCCAAAATCTCCAGAACAGGGTTTTATCAACTACCGAACAACAGCGTATAGCACATGTGTTGTTGGATGTTACTGGCGTTCCAGTTATTGATACACAAGTTGCTCAGATGATTATCCATATTACGAATTCACTTCAACTGCTTGGCGCTCAGCCAAGTCTTATTGGAATACGTCCCGAAGTAGCCCAAACACTGATTCACCTTGGTATTAAATTTGAACATCTGTCGATTTATGCAGATCTTCAAAGTGCGATTGAACACTACCTTTCGCAAGATCTGAAAGCATCAAGACAGCATCGTTTATAGTACGAATTAATCCAACGATGATACACCTATATTGAGGTGCTAATATGCAGCATGAACCTATCTCACGGCGTGTTTTTCTACGACTTGTCGCTTGTGGTACTGGATCACTGGTTGTCGCTTGTAGCAGTAATGGAACGACACAGAACGATACGACAACCAATGCAGCGCAAGAAACCCCCATTCCACCATCTATCGACGAAACAGCTTCTGCCAATAGCATATATCGGGAAGCCCCCATGCTTACTGAACGGGTCGCTGCAGGGCAGCTTCCTCCTGTAGACGAACGCCTTCCACAAGAACCCTTGCAAATTGATGTCACTAACGAAATTGGCCAGTATGGTGGTGAATGGATCACCGCGTTCCTCGGAGCATCAGATGATATCTGGGTCAATCGTACCATCAATTATGATGGGTTGGTACGATGGGATACATCCTTTACGGAAATCATTCCTAATGTTGCCAGAGAGTGGGAAACCAATGCTGAAGGCTCACAATTTACCTTTTTCCTTCGTGAAGGAATAAAGTGGTCAGATGGAAAACTCTTTACATCGGCTGATATCTTATTTTGGGCTGAGGACGTGCTCAATGATCCAGAACTCTCTCCAAAAGGACCACCAAACTGGTTACAGGTCGACGGCACACCCGTAGAGATCGCGGCCCCCGATGAGTATACCGTTGTGTTCACCTTTGCAGGTCCCAATGGGCTTTTCCTCAAACGGTTGGCGGGCTCAAATGGGCTTGAAGTTGTGGCAATACAAGCTGAGTATGCTAAACAGTGGCATAAAAAATATAATCCTGATGTGGTGCAGTTGGCAGAAGATCAAGGAGTATCATCGTGGACTGAGCTATTCTCAGACAATGTAAGCAGCGGTCAGGGGAGTGTCCGCGCTCATATGCAAAATCCAGATCTTCCAACTCTATCTGGCTGGGCATTTATTAACAGCATTAACGACGAAGGAACATTAACAGCAGAACGCAATCCATATTACTGGAAAGTTGACTCTGAGAACAATCAACTCCCTTATCTTGATAGAGTTACCTTTGAAGTTGTGCAAGATCGAGATGTTATCATTCTCATGGCGCTCAATGGGGAAATTGACATGCAACATCGGGGAGTCGGTGATTCATTTAACCGATCCCGTTTTGAGGAAAATCGATCTGATGGTGACTATCAGCTCTTTGAAGTAATCGATGCTAATATGAACGATGTATGCATCGGGTTCAACCTCACACACAAAGATCCTGTGAAACGAGAACTTTTTAACAACAAACTGTTCCGACAAGCTATGTCTGTTGCTATCAATCGGGAAGCTATTATTGATACAACCGAAAAGGGGCAGGGCGAACCATGGCAGGCCGCCCCACGACGGGAGTCAAACTTGTTCGATGAAGAGATGGCCAAACAATTCACCGAGTATAATCCTGATCAGGCCAATACATGGTTAGATGAGGCTGGTTATCGTCGTGGACCAGATGATATACGAGTAGGGCCTGATGATCAGCCTATTCGAATCCAACTTGCTACCTCATCACATAACAAAGGGCGATTGGATACAGCCACATTGTTACTCGATTATTGGCAAGCTGTTGGTATTGACATTACATTACTAGCTGAAGAGCGAAACGTGTTTCAGGATGACCGTCGTGATCAAAATGATTTTGATGTCGCAGTTTGGTCAGGGGATGGTGGACTCACTCCTATATTAGATCCAAGATGGTATCTTCCCATAAGTGTTGAGTCCCTGTTTGGCGTAGGATGGTACATCTGGTCAGTGGACCCTGAAAGCGATCTTGCTGTTGAGCCTCCCGATGAAGTCAAACAACAAATTCGGTTATACCGCGAAATTGAAGCCACTGCTGATATCGATGTACAGGAAGAAAAAATGGCTGAGATTCTTCAAATAGCGAAAACAGGCTTTTATGCAATAGGTGTTTCGCTGCCTGCCGTATCTTTTGGCATTGTCAAAAATAATTTTTACAATGTCCCAGAAACTATGTACAACTCCAGTAACTTCTTGAATCCTGGCCCAACCAATCCACCGCAATATTTCAAGAAATAGAGTCTTGATGTTATCAGTTTTTCAACTGTCCTTGATACAGCAGCATACTAAAACGGGTGTTGTAAACAACACCCGTTGACTTTGTATAGCTGCATACCTATGATTTGAAGTTAAATACAATCCGTCCGAATTGTAAACGTGCTCCGTCTTGTACGGGAACCGGCACATTCGGATCAATCTTTACACCATCCACACGAGTGTAGTTTGTACTATCCAGATCAGTTACAGTCCACTGCCCATATGCAAAACTCATACGGGCATGTTGGCGACTAACACCACCACTTTCACCACCATGGTTAGTCAGATCAACTTCAGGGAAAATACCACTTATCGGATCTTCACGGCCAATCACAATCTCATTCTTTCCAGCCGGAAATGCTAATTCCTGACCAGAACTTTCGACAATTAACCGCGGCGTTGCCATAGTTTGTACGGGCGGCGGTGCTATAGGTGGTGTACTTGACGCAACTGGCTCAGGGGTAACTGGTGATTGAGCTACTGGCTCAACCGGAACGTCTCCACCTGCAGGTTGATGAGCATTTGCAACAGGCACAACTGAAGACTCCACAGGTGTGTCCAGACTTGGCTCTACTTCCATAAGAGTCGAAGAAGGAGCGGCCTCAGGTTCTGGAGTAGATGCAACAACAGGTGAGGAGCTGCTACCACCTAAAGCAACCAACTCAGTTTGCAAACGGGTCAATGCAGTGCGAGCCTCATCCAGTCCCTGCGATACTGCCGGTGGCGCGGCGGCACCGAAGGTCGACTGCATCTGCTCAAACTGAGCTACCAGTTGTTCCTGACGCGCTATCTCTTCTTCTAAACGAGCTATCTCTGCCGGATCAACAGTTGGGACAGGTGGCTGCAACGAATCTAATTCGGTTTGCAAACGGGTCAATGCAGTACGAGCCTCATCCAGTCCCTGCGATACTGCCGGTGGAGCAGCGGCGCCAAAGGTCGCTTGCATCTGCTCAAACTGAGCCACCAGCTGCTCTTGGCGTGCAATCTCTTCTTGCAATCGCGTTCGTTCAGCCTCATATGCTGCCTGATCATCCGCAGATGGCTGGGCTGCCTGTGTTGGGGTTGCAACTGGTGGTGTGGTATCTGCCACAGGTATGGCAATCTCTTCGTCAGAAGACACTGATGAAACGTTTGGCTCTACGGCAGCCGTGGGAGGTTCTTCCACGGCAGGGGCTTCTGCAACAACCGGAACCTCTGATTGAGAAACGATTTCGGGAACTACAGATGGTGTTGTCTGATCATCAGGTGCCACACTTGGTACTGCTTCCGATGTTTGCTGATTATCAGGTGCCACGCTTGGCGCTGCTTCCGATGTTTGCTGATCATCCGAGCCAGTTGACACAGGTGTTTCAACAGGTACAGATTGCTCTTGAGAGGAAGCATTTTCTGCGCGACCGCTTGAAGGTAGCCCAAACATGGGTGCTTCTGGCTCATGGTTATTTGATACAGTCATTGCAGGAACCTCATCTGGTATTCCGGTAGGCAATACAGCACCACATTGCTCACAAAATTGATCGCCAGGAACATATTGGAAACCACAAATCTGACATGTTGGTTTTCCTTCGGTATCTGCTGTTGCCTGCGATGACGGTGGCGCATAGATAGTTGGCGCATTAGCATTTGCGACATCAACAGAAAGCCCAGCTAATGATGCTCCACATTCATCACAGAATGCTTCTCCGGGCAAAACCGTAGCCTGACACGATGGACATTGTAACGCTGCAGCCGTAGGTTGTTCAGCAACGACCGCTGGTGTTGGAGCTGGCGCATCGCTCCCCTGCAATCGTGTGCCACATTGATCACAAAAACGATTGGCCGGATCATTTACTGCGCCACAAGTTGGACACTTCATAGAAAAAACTCCTTAACCAAACCAGCATAACAGAGTATGGAATTTTGACAATATTGCTTTTTTACTTTAGACACGAAAGACTTCCTTTGTACTATACCTCATCAAGCTTCTGAGTCAAGCGTCTGGTAGCATATCGCAGTTCTTTTTGCGACTCTGCACTCATCGTTTCACCTTGCTCAAGTTGTGTTGCCTGATCTTGTGCAGTCTGGGCAAGATCCAACTCTCCCAAATCGAGTAAACGTGTTGCTGCCGCACGGAGTTTTTGGGTCGCGCCTGTGACATTACCTGCCTCTGCCTCCGACAACGCCCGAGTCTGGAGTTTGAACGCCGTAACTTTCTCTACGAGATTCATGACCCGGGGATCGTACTGGGCATTTTGCTCGCTGCTGGTAAATTCGAGTAAGATATCTTGCTTGATGACCTGTTCCGCTTCAGATCCCAAAGGAGTGTAGTGCAACTCTGCCTGAGCGATACGAAACGTACCTGCGACTCGTGGTGGTACCATCAGATCAGCCACCACACTTGCCGGGCTTGTTGACTCCACATCACCAATACGAACAGCTATTTCACTCTGCCCGATTGGTTGATATCCAAGATTTGCAATAACAGGTGTAGCACGATGCACTGCACGCGGGGTGACATCACGCGCTAAACGCAACAGCAGACGTGCATCACGTGCGACTGTTCCCTGAGCAGTTTGCACAGCTCGCTGGAAAAAGTTCGTAATACTGGCAGGATCAGCAATATAATCTGATGTTCCATCGGTAATTTCTGCAAGATCATCAAGGAACTTCTCGTTCCATTCAGATCCGAGCCCTAGCGCCGTAATATGTACTCCTTCTTGTTGGAATTCTCTGGCAATTGCACGGCATTGATCTTCATCTCCCCATGTTTGACCGTCTGTCAGTAAGAGAAGGGACGATACGCGATCTGAAGTAGCGTTTTTTTGTAACTCTACCTGCCCCGAAGTTAGCCCGCCAGACATCGCTGTTCCGCCAGCTTCTTCTATACGGTCAATTTGTGCTTTAATTGAGTCTTTATCGCTAGCAGGCGTAGCTGGAAGAATAGTTTCGACTTGATCATCAAAAATAACAATTGACACAATATCTTGAGGGGTCAGCATATCTATGACCCGCTTCGTGGCGTCTTTCATAGATACTAATTTAGTGCCCTGCATCGAACCGGATCGATCCAACACCAAACAGAAGTTAAGTGGCACGGCTTTACTGACACCGCCAGACTGCAATTCAGTCAGCAAATAGACGACTTGAGCACTACCACTGGCAGGGACTGGAGCACGGCCCCATGTACACATAAGAGTAATATCATTTGACATATTAAGCTATCCACTTCGTTTTCATAGTACCACTGTCATATACAAATACGTCTATTCGCAGCATAATGTTGCATAACCACACTACACACTTAACTATCAGCACCACCCATCAAGAACAAGATAACACAGCAAAACAAAATGGTGATCATTCCCGTCATAAAACCAATAATCGCGTGTCGACGGCCATATGTCGAATGCGAAGTTTGCTGCATGGCAAGGGCTATTACAGCCATTGTCGACGCAATAGGCCCACTAATCAACGCTGGCATACCAATAATAATGCCAAAACCCTGAATTGCATCGGTATCAGGATTGTTTATCAATACACCCGCAAGTACAATGATAACAGCAATACCCATCACAATAATGCTGGCAATGCCAAGCCAACGACTTGAACTTGCCATAACAGTTGTATTTGAAACAGGTCTTGTTCCTGTGCCATACAGTTCGGGGTTTCCTGGTGGATACGAAGGAGTCGCTGGCCGACTGTACACCGTTCCTGGTTCGATGTGTGGTGTTATTGTCTGTGTTGGAGCAACCGAATCTTCAGTAGCGCGAAATAAGGCTTCTCGAAATTCAAGAATGGTGGTAAACCGCTGTGCAGGATCATTATCCATTGCTTGGGAGAGCACATCGGACACTTCACGCGAAACGCTGGGCTGGATTTGGTTTGCCGGTGGGAGACGAAAAGGTGTCTGTGTCGGATCGTAGCCTGTCAAAAGCTGATGTACCAAGACACCCAACGAATAGACATCTGAACGGGCATCGGTTTGTCCACGGCCATATTGTTCTGGAGCACTATAGCCAGCCGTTCCAAAAGCCTGTGTATCTTTCTCCTTGCCTGGTTTGAACAGACGCGCAATACCAAAATCAATCAGCTTCAGTTGCCCCTGTGGTGTGAGCATGATATTGGCAGGTTTCAGATCACGAAAGATAATGGGAGGATTGCTGGTATGCAGATATATGAGTACATCACAGAGCTGCCGTACCCAAGACAATACCCGTGGTAATGGCTGAGGCAAGCCTTCACGTTGAACATAGCTAATCAACGTCTCGCCTGGCACAAACTCCATCACCAGATAGGCTTTACCTTCTTGTTCAAAATGATCAATTACCCGAGGCAAATTCGAATGCGAGAGTGCTGCTAACATCTCCGCTTCATTCCGAAATGACTCACGCGCTTGCTGGCGTTCAAGAGGGCTGGTGATAGCTTGATTACTCATCTCTTTGATCGCCCAACTGACAGTGCTAAGACGACGATCACTGGCACGATAGACTGCCCCCATGCCACCTTGGCCAAGTTTCTCTGCTATGACATAGCGTTCCTGCAATACCATTTGTGTAGGCAACATACCGGTCGCGATAGCATTGGCAGAACCAGTATCGGTCAAGTTCGTGCCACATTGAAAACAGAACTGAGCATTCTCTATATTTTCAGATTGACATACCGGGCAACGCTTCATATCAACACTTTATAGCTAGTAACTAAAAACGAATATGTCCAATGATACCATTAAGCCTGTTCAGTAAATGCCGTAAAACGCACAATAACAGAAGTAATATTATCTTCGCCACCAGCAGCATTTGCTGCTTCGATCAATTGTTCGCACGCTCGCTGTGGGTCGTCATCCTGATCAATAATCTCCGCCATCTGTGGATCGAGTACCATTTCCCATTGGCCATCACAGCAGAAGAAGAGCGCATCACCTGATTGTAGCCGTTGACTAAAAATATCACTCTGTACCTCCGACTTATCGCCAAGCGAGCGCAATACCGCATTCTTTTGAGGATGCGTGTAGATGTCGTCCTCAGTAATCTGTCCCAATTCCACCAAACGCATCACTAATGAGTGATCATTGGTAATACGACGCAATTGTTTATCACGATACAGATAGGTACGGCAATCACCCACATTGCCAATGATTGCACGATCACCTACTACCAAACCCATGGTAATAGTTGTCCCCATATCGTTCCCCCGAGCCTGGGCTTCACGTAAGACATATTCATTTGCCTGTTCAATCGCTTGGCCAACAATCTCCTTGAGACGGGCTTCATCAAAATCAGCATCTGTCTCCAGCGTCGGTGCAAGATAGGTACGTAGCACCAATTCGGCGGCCCCACGAATTGCCAAACCACTGGCGACCTCCCCGGCTGCATGCCCCCCCATACCATCAGCGACAATAAACAATCCCCATGAACGACCACGGGAATTATGGACAGTACGGAGATCAAGTGCCAGGAGGCTATCTTCATCTAATTCACGTACCATTCCCGGATGTGATGCGGCCCCAATATGCATCCAAAGCGGCGTAGGTGAGGTGCGTTCTGCAATAAGCTCCTCAAGACGCTCAACCAAAGCTGTTGGTGTTCCTATTTCTCCCATCCGTAGGGCACGTAGCAACTCAACGAGGTCAGACTCTGCCGATGTGATAACTTCTTCTGCTGCTAATCGCTGTGTGGTACGTGGCGTATCAGTCAAAGCCTCAAGTAAGACTGCAAATGCTTGTACGTCGGTGGCTATCTCCTTTGATCCATTTTCGATACGACGTAAATAGGGTGTTGTTCGTAAAAGCGGTTGTTGTGCCGCCGTCACTTCAAGTTCAGCTACATCTACAGCACCAAGCACAAATCCAGCATTATGAAGCACCTGCAATAGACGCGCCATGTGCAATCCTACTTTAAATGCGTCTAATTCTTCAAGCGGAGGTTCAACCGGTGCACGACCTGTATCACTCACAAGGGTAAGCAAACCTGCATCACTACGTACCTGATCCCAAATAGGAGGTAGTATGTCACGTGCTTGAGCGTCAGTAATTTCTGGCACTAATGCCAAGCCTGATAGTTCGTCTACGGTAAAAAGTTGTCCTCGATAATGTCGCCCTTCCAATGATGCGCCACATTCACTACAAAACATTTCTCCTTCACCCAGCGAGGTGGCATCACACGCCCAACAGCGTTCCCACGGGCGCCGATCAAGCACTTCTACACGTTCATCTTGTTGGGATATCAATTCATATCGATCAGCGAAAAGTGTTGCCTCTTGTGAAGGCATTTCACGTTCTTCGTCCATTACACTACCTCTCGATTCACAATTGTCTTGCACCGAATTATCTTGATCTCCCAATGAATTGGAGACTGCTACCTCTTCATTTGCAGCAACCATGTCTTTTTCGACATTGAGTGTTTCAGCGAGCCAGGCTTCATCCTCAAACGAAGAATTCGCCTTTTGTAAGGGTGCAGCACATTGATAGCAGAAACGCGCACTATCACGATTTGCAACACCGCAGGATGGGCAGATTTGCATTGATTTACTCGCTACCCGCTACACGAACGATTACAACACTGATATTATCTGAACCACCACGTTCATTTGCCAGCGCAATAAGTTGATCACAGGCAGATTGAGGATCAGAATCGGCTAATACAATGTGGGCCAATTCCTCATCGCGAAGATATGTCGATAGCCCATCAGAACAGAGCAAAATAATGTCATTAACCCCTAACTGCTCTGAGCGGGTATCAACCTCGACAGATGGATCAGTCCCAATGGAGCGATACAACAAATTGCGTTGCGGATGGGTGCGTGCCTGCTCAGGTGTAATCTGGCCGATATCAACTAACCGAGCAACTAAACTGTGATCAGATGTTAATTGGGCGGCCCGTGCACCATCTGTCGTAACCCCAAATGGGTTAAGCATATACGCACGTGTATCTCCAACCGACGCAATATGCACCCGATCATCAACAATTAACGCAATCGTTAATGTTGTTCCCATGCCCTGCTGATCAGCATGCGTACGTGCTGACTCATATACTTGCGAGTTGGCAGCAAGTGAGATAGTTCTGAGCAATGCTTCCCATGCTTGGTCATCAAATGGCTGCGGTTGATCAATCATTTCCCGCAAACGGCCCTGTGTTACCTCAGAAGCGATCCGACTCGCATGCTCGCCAGCACGGGCACCACCCATACCATCAGCGACCAAACAAAGATAGGCTTCGCGGTCATTTGAGAGTGGTATCTTACCTGCGAACACCGTGTCTTGATTGTTTTTACGTATCCGACCCTGATCGGTCCGTGCAGCAATATTGAAACGCAACGACATTGGGCGTATAACTTTCGATTTTGGTGATGCACCGCCATTGAGTAACGCACCACAACTCTGACAAAATTTCGCACCGGCACGATTGCCACGCCCACAGACCGGGCATCCAATGGCGTAGGTACGCAGCACCGGTAAGCGTGTGGTAATTCGTATTGTTTCACGACCCTGCACCAACTGCTGTGAAAGACTATGCAAGATTTGCGATAATTCTTCAAGCGATTGCGATGCACGCTCGCGAGCAACCGTATCTGTGCTCGCCAATTTAACTCGCCACCAGCGCATGCTTGATTCTACCATGTTTATGAGATCACGTAGACTCAGACTGTTGCCGTCTGTGTCAATGTGGAGCGAGTTTGGCAGACCTGCTTCGATAGCAGTGCGTTCTCGTGTTGTTGGTACTTCTGATGCCGTTGTGGGCTTAACAGATGCACCTAACAATGCACCGCACTTCGGGCAATAGCGTGAACGCTCTTCAACAACAGACCCACAATGTAGACATCGACGGTTCAATAGAATGCCTCAATCATTCACCATAGATTACGAAGATCCCCTGCATGATACCAAACCTTCTCTATTTCGCGATCATTATTGTTTATGTATACGCACCAAAGCAACTTTGGGTTCCGTTTATCAGCTTTTGATAACCACAGTATCAGGTAGGGTACCGTTTGCGCATATTGAGCGACATGGCAGACCAGACACTCCCAACATTGGAGTGTCGTTCTATCTATGGTTTTGACGCTAACCTGGGCAAGAAGGATGCATCATTTCTCGCTATCAATCATATGCGTAAGAGATACGCAGACGCAAACAGCCAGAAACAAGCACACCGTATTCACGTGTTCAGATACGAGAGTACACAGAGAACATGATGAAAGGTAACATGTATTGATGAGATAGAAGGTTTTGGCTTACTGTTGACGTTTACGTATGCGACCCAGATCTGTTTCGAGTTCTGCCACACGGCTTTTGATATCTTCAATTTCCATGGTGATTTCTGGTGGTGCATCATTCCCACGCAATGCCCGTTGCTCTTCCAAGACAAGCAATCGTCGGCGATGTGCAGCTATGATCTTCATAATGCCCTGCTGCTCTTCATCTGCCAACTCGACCGCTGCCGCATCACTCACTGACGGCGCAACCTCATCGATCTCAGAGAACTGAAGCCAGTTGTACAGAAGTTGATTGCCAATCGCATACTTGTCATCGACGTGCCGCACATACCCCAATTGAGTGAGTGCCTGCAAGAGGTGGAGCAACTGGACACGTGGAATATCGATCTCAAGCTGTTCAAGTAATGAGGCCTCATCGGTTGCTTCGACTCTGGCCAGACAGCGCAAAATGCTACGCTCTATAGGTGCCAAATGATTATAGTCAAATTGAAAGATACCAATCAGCTTGGTGTCCGGGATCAGATCATCAGCAGTAGGTATGCGCAAGCCTTCGTCGGTCCATAAACGTGCACAGAGCCACTGCGTCAGGTATGGATGGCAGTCTGTTGCGCTAAGAATTGCATTAACGATCACTGTGTCAACATCCAAAGCGTGATCAGATTGGGTTTGGCAGATCAGTGCGACAGCTGAGTCGTGATATAAACGCCCCAAATACGAAGGTGCAACACCAAACAAAAATGGTGATGTTTCCCATTCGTGGCAGAAATCATCCAGAACAGCCAGACGTTTGGTTGCCGCAAAGAAAATACGAAGTGCCTCACTACGTTGCATAGCACGACGCAACTCCTTCAAACAGCTATCACCGTCCTGCTCAACAATACCAATAAGTGCTTCCACCTCATCCAGTAGCAACAGAACCTCGATCTGACGCTCACGACCATGGCGATCGAGCAGACGCATGATTTCTGGAGGAGTCTTGTCCTGTAAATCTGTTATCTGTAATTCTAGTCGTGCCAATCGCTCAGGATAATTATCCAACTCATCAATAATATAGCGCGCAAAATCAGCCATCGACTCGGCACCTTCTAGACTGAAAGCAAATGCAACGCTGGTATCGCTGTTCCCTTTCTCGACCAGTCGACGCAGCAGAGAACTTTTCCCAATACGTCGATTGCCAACAATCCAGGTGACACGGTCACGACTATCTAATAATGCTTCAATTAACTCCATCCGACCATAAAAATATGGACCTTCCACAACGCCACCTACAGCATAGGGGTTACGGCATGTTGTCTCAGTAGTCATAGTGGATCTTCCCCTTTACGAGCTTACTTAGTAGGTTTGATTGACAAACTCAGTCAATCGTTACCAGATAGACCATTTTTACTAAGTAAAGCTATACAATATGCTTGGGCGATCTGCGTTTCGTTGTGTCTTCATAGGAAAATATGGGAGCACAACGGCGGGAATGTAACGGTACAAACTTTACTAGAATAGATTATGTTTCATGGGGTGTGATAAATGCTCTTTTGAGGATAATAAACGTACTAAACGAATTGCTCTATCTCATTGTAGATGATCGTTATGGGAAGTGCGAAACTACTTGTGTTCATAGTGTTCGCATATTTGCAATGTGTCGAGCTTGTGTCGTTTAGCATTACTTCAAAAAACAGTGTACTGTGCTAGAATTTACACAGTTGTTGCTTATTATAGCATGGCATAGGAGTGTCTATTCGTGGCAGACCAGACTTGCTGGCAATGTGGCAAACCGTTGAGCCGTTCAGCGGTTAAATTCTGTCCACATTGCGGTGCCCCACAAAACAATCCCAAAGTTGCACAATCAAACGCTATCAGTACCACACCAGCCATGGATGTATCTGCATTACCAAACGCTTACGATGCATCTCTCACAACGACCCAACGACTCGACCGTAATCAATCTGGTCAACCTGTCCAGCCAGTTCTGGCGATTGATAACGAGGGCGTACGGCAAACCATTGTGCTGGGCAGCGCACCCCTCACACTTGGGCGGGCACCAGACAATGATATCGTTATTCAGTCACGCTTTGTTTCTGGGTACCACGCCAAGATCGAGCCAGATGGGGTAAGTCATCATATTACCGATGTGGGGTCCACCAATGGTGTTCTCGCCGAAGGGCGACGTATTCCCCCCAAGACACCTCTCACACTTGCAGATGGCGATATTCTACGTATTGGCGACCCTGCGACAGGTAACTTTGTCACCCTGACCTACCATAATCCGCAGATACAACGGAGCCGCCAGGCTGACCGTGTTGCTCATAGCTATAGGCTTGATCCCACTGACCCTGAGATTACCATCGGTCGAGCAGGAAACGACATTGTGCTTGACAACCCACAGGTCTCGCGTCAGCACGCAGTGATTCAACGAGTAAACGGACAACATGTATTGCGCGATCTGGGTTCGACCAACGGGACATTTGTGGGGAGTGAACGGATCACTGAACACACCCTACAGCCCGGCAATGTCATTCAGATTGGGGCGTTCAAGCTGGTCTAC
>JBCDFA010000053.1:0-27480 GCA_039178835.1 Chloroflexota bacterium | reverse complement strand
CTCACACACATATCTGGAGGGTGTATGCAAGCCGTGCTACTGTCGGCCAGACGATAACTTGTCGTCTCTTCTCTGATGGTCTGAAAAGCATAGCATCCACACCTAACTGGGCACTAACCTATAACCGAAACAGTTGTAACTAGACAATTAACAGATAAGTCTCTCATTTTGAATGCAAACTATGCTAAGTGCTCATTGTCAACAGAGTCAACTAACTTGGTACCTCTATTGACGATGAGCACTTCCTACTCTCTACTCCGATTAGGTAGTTGCTCAGAGGATAAGCGACTATGTATCTACACTTTGCCTCTTTTCTCACACAGATGTGATTTGATGAGTTGAATGATAATCGTGAATGACACATCTGCATATCAATGTTGCAAGTATAGCAAGGTTTGGATAGTTTGATCTGTCAATTGTTTGGACCAAACTATCCAAAAGACTGATCAGGTACTACTTAATAGTAGAAGGACGATCCCGTTCTTGCCATTGGTCAACCCATTGAGTTAACTCAATAACATCACGTACACCAAGTTTTGTGCAAATTGAGTTCCACCGATGGTAGACGGTATCTTTAGCAATACCAAGTTGATCCGCAATGACTTTTGGCTCAATATTCTGGAGATAACGTTGGATAATCTTGCGTTCTAGGTCGTTAAGAACAGGAAGTTCAAGAACTTGCTTCAACTCTGGTGAAACATACCGTTGTTCTGCTAGGATAGTTGCTACAGCATCCTGAACAACTTCACGTGTCAATACATCAATAACTATGACACTATCACCAACAATACGGAATGCTGTAGACATGCTCCTTGCTACAATGAGCAATGGTATCTGGAATTGTTGTGCTATACCTTGTGCCATGCTCTGTAAACTGGAGTCCGCGATAATAATATCAACATGTCGTTGTGTAAGTTGTGCTTGTAGGCTAGCGGTATCGCTGGTAATGATACGAAGTGTATGACCAGAACCACTGACAACGGTCTGAATAGTTGTGCGAATAATGCCTGGTGCAGCGAGTGCAGCAAGCGGAACAGTTGGTGGATGATTATGGCGAAAGGTTTGCTCGGACTCTGTAGCAGTTTGGAGTAAAAATGGAAGTAGTAAGTTCCGATCTGGTGGTTGTAATAATTGTTGTGCAGTTGTGTAAATACACTCACGTAATGTGGATGTGTTTATATCTTTGCTGATGGGGGAAGGACATCCGAGTGCTTCAAGTGTTTGGGTATCAACTGCATTTGCCCCATTAGTATAGACTAGGATCGGAATAGTTGGCAGTGCAGTGCGAATCTGTGCCGCAACAAGTGTGCCAGAGTGCGGCATAGTGATATCAAGAATAATTATATCGATGCGGGTGCTCCATTCGTGTGCAAGTGCAATCCCTTCTACACCATTGTAGGCCACCAGAACAGTCCAATCTGGAACGACAAAACGTATATAGTCGGCAATGGTTGGGTCGTCATCAATAACCAACAAACATTTTTCCATCGTTGTACCTGCTTATATTATGGAAGGGGTAATCGCATAGTTACGGTTGTTCCGTGACCTTTGCCGACTGAGTCGATCGCAAATGAGCCATGATGTAATGCCATTAAACGAGCACAGATAGTCAATCCTAGTCCCGTGTTTTCTACTGGATATTTGTTAGCTGTCAATAATTGGGTAATACGTTGTTGAAGGATTTCCAGATCACTTGCAGCAATCCCTATACCATTATCACAAATCTGGAGTATTACGGCATCTGACTCGACTGTCAATAAGACCTCGACAACCCCATCAGAACGAAAAGATACAGTATAACGTAAAGCGTTTTCTAATATGTTGCGTACGACTCGTGCAAAACGATCAGCATCACATGGTATGCAAGGTATATTTCCATCAACAATCATTGTGAGGACACAGCGCTGCAACGCATATCGTGTATCATATTCGCTCACAACATGTGTTACAAGCTTTAGTATGTCAGTCGATTGTACGGAGAGAACGAGACGACCTTGTTGTAACTGTGCCGCATCAAACATGTCGCTTGCGAGCGTTCGTAGTGTTTGAACACTGTCTTCAGCACGTTTCAGGAGGGTGAGTGTTGGTGGCGATATATCTGATTGATGTCGCACTTGATGTAGAACAGTTGTAATATGTCGTAATTCTGCCCGCATGTCATGAACGACAGCCAGGCTTTCTTCTGCTCGCGCAAATTGAATGCGTGATTGTAGACTATTAAAATCGGTCAGTTGTTGATTAATTGTTTGTAGTTGTGCATTCGATTGGGCGGTATGAGCCTCTGCGTTATGGACATTTTGAAGTACTCGGTGATAATCATGAATCACCAGGATAGTATGTGCTGTGGCAAAAATCATCGTGATAACTAGAAAATTGAATGCTATCGTATTGGAAAGATTTGCAGCAAAAAGAGCAGTATATAACAACATTTGTGGGAAAAATCCCCATAGTACTAACTCTCGTAGGGGCATGCGGGTAGTATATTCTATAAGATCTTGTACTGGGGATTTTGCATCATGATAGAGAGCATATGCAAGTAATACGCTTTGGAGTGTATATAGCGGATATATAGGTGACATGTTGCCAGTAAATGATTGCCAGTTAGGAATACAGGCAGTTAGGAGGTTAAGAGTGTCGGCTAAAAACAGGCAAAGAGTATGTAGTAAGATTAGTGGCAGAAAAGGGTGATTCTTGACAGAATATCGTGAGATTGCGACGATAATAATAAATAAGATACCAATGTCAAAAGAAAGGCTGCTTAGAAGCCCTATTAATCGTCTGTTCCATTCCCATTGTGGGAGTATATAAGGCATAAGTGTGTAGATGATAATGGTCGTCGAAAAAGCGACAATAATGGCATCGAAGATCAGCCGAAAAGTGGTACCATTCCAAAAGAGACGCTGGCTGAGATACAGAGATGCCCCTATAATCCCAAAACCATATACGCCCCACCATAAAAGCTGCCTGAGGACGGGATCAATAGCATCATTCTGGGTGATTTTCAGAAAGCTGAATATAGTTGCGCTTAGTGCAGAGCATACCAACGCCAGATATGACCAACGTCGTCTGCCTGTAGTGAGAGAGCTACTGTACAAAAGGAGTAATGCGGCTCCGACCGTTCCAATTGGGCGAAGAAGTTGAATAGTTGTTGCTGTGGGTGTTCCTAACGCAAAAAATTGGAGTAGCAGTATATGGAGTACAGGAAGTAGGAGAAGAAACCAAATACCTGTCTCCACGCGAAGTAGAACCTCTCCTGTTTTTAAGGAAGTGTATGCCCTACCCATTCAATGTGACTTTCAGAGGATATGACCATTGAAATAATTATCACATAGTATATCTTATATGAATTTGTTGTAGTATCAAGTAATTGATCGAAAACATCCAAGTTGTTGATCTCAACCCTGCAACACCTGCTCGGCAAACTGCTCGAACGCTTCTTCATCCAGTTCATCCAGGGCAGAGTTGAGAAAAGCTATCACATAACGGGTTAGTCGTCTGAAAATGCTGGTGGTTGAGTCCACGGGATGTTGGAGGGCATAGGCAACGTTGAGTGTGCCTGCCCCAAGTTGCTGCAAGCTCTCGCGCAAGGCGTCGGCCTGAAGTGCCTCGAACACAACCGACGCGTAGAGGCGATCCAGACCAACGAATTCTTCGGTTGAAACAGGAACGTGTATGATGAGCTGATCACCTGTAGATGGGGTGAACTCAGCTCCCAGAAGCCCAAAATGGTGTTGCATTGGTGCAATATGGCGTACTGCAACGCGGCGTGGTTCGGTAGAGGTCGCAGGCTGGGCAGGGATGGTGTGTTCCAGTACCTCATCGAACGGATATATGATGTTGTCTGGTAACTCCCCGACCCAGATTGTGTAACGTCGCCAAGTGATTTTGCGTGATGTCATTGCATTACTCTGCTTTGTACAATAATGGTCTGCGAGTTTGTTTTACCCACCACTCAGCGTTCCGCCAATCGCCCGCAGGTAACGTTCTGCCGAGCGCTGAGTCGCCGCTTTGGCATCGAAAGGGATAACACGTTCAAACCAGGCGCTATAGATTCGATCAAAGTCGTATGGTTCAATGGCATCCATAATATACTGAACAGCTTGTCCCGACAAGGGAATATAGTTCGGATAACTGTACATAAAGGTGACGTAGCGCCGATCCTCAACGACATACAAAATATCGCCGGTGAGCAGTGCGCCCTGCCCATCGGCACCAGCGGCCCAGTGGAGCACCGTCGCACCTGCGAAATGGCCATCGCAGTGAATGAGTGTCACACCGGGCAACACCTCGTGCGTTGCACCTTCCCAGAACACGATGGCCGGATCGGGTCGCATCACCCACTCACGGTCGCCAGCGTGCAGATAGATCGGAACACCCCCAAAGGCATGACTCCACTCGACCATCGATGTGTAGTAGTGTGGATGTGAGATGGCGATGGTTGCGAGACCGCCCAGGTTTTGGATTGTTTCAATGATGGTGTCATTGAGCAGGCTGATGCAGTCCCACAATACATTCCCGTGGGGCGTCTGTATCAGCAATGCGCGTTGCCCGATGGCAAAACGTGGCTCGGTGCCTATACCAATGAGGTTGGGCTCCTGCTCTTTGATGACGCTGTGGTGATGCGCCTGTAGCTCAGTGAGGGTCGTCCATAGCTGGCCGTTGTGTCCAACGTATTGGCGTTCGTCCTCACAGATCGGGCAGTGTTCGGGTGGGGTAGTGGTTGGGGCAAACTGTGTGCCACACGTCTGACAGATATAGCAATCCATGATGTGTTCCCTTGTGCTGCTGTGATTGGTTGCTATTCTACCGTAATAGATGTGTGGTTGGTATCGGTCAGAGGCTGCAATGGTAGCTGGCCAATGGTACAGATCTTTATCTATTAGGTTTGCCGATATGGTTCATGCCTACTCCATGGTGGATTTTGTTCGAGGATATGTGCATAGATGGGGCAATCTTGCTCGTGTGCTCCCGGCAGATATCCAGTACTGAGCAAAAACTCGTTGGTGATCTCGCCACCTGTAAATGTGAACGTCTGCTTAAAGAGCTTGACCCATTCGGCGCGTGTCAACGGGAAATGATGGTCGATCCATGCCTTAAAACTGCCATGGGTCTTCTGTAATTCAAGAATGCGTTGGGCATTCTGGATCGCGGCGTCTACCTTGCGCCTGTTGCGGATAATCCCTGCATCGTTGAGTAGACGCTCGCGGTCTGGCTCCCCAAAATGAGCAACTGCTGCGATATCGAATTGAGCATAGGCTTGACGAAAGTTGGCCTCTTTGTTGAGGATGGTTGTCCACGACAGACCGGCCTGGTTGATCTCCAGAATGAGTCGTCCAAAGAGTTCGTTGTCATCGTGGAGAGGGAAGCCATACGCCGTGTCGTGATAGATACGGTGAACGCTGTTTGGCTCTTGATTTTGGACCATTTGGCAGTATGATGTTGGCGCTTCCATGGTTTGATTTCCTGGTTGTAACATTCAACTCGTCAAAGAGCCTTGCAGGTGCGTGGCGATGCGTACCGTCTGAAAGTGAATATCGACGGTATCGTGTACGTTGCGGCTGTAGCCTCCTGCCATGGTGATGGCAACGGGTATCCCGGCAGCACGACAGCTACACAGCACCAGTTGATCACGTTCGGCCAGACCATGTTTGGTGAGCGCCATGCGCCCCAGCTTATCGTCGATGTAGGGATCGGCGCCAGCGAGATAGATTGCCAGATCGGCGTGCGATTGTTCGAGCGCTTGCCGGAGTCCTCGCTGCAACGCCTCAAGGTAGATGTCGTCGTTCGAGCCATCTTCGAGGGCAATATCGAGGTCGCTCTGTTCCTTGCGAAACGGGTAATTGCGTGCACCGTGAATGGAGAAGGTAAACACGCTGGGGTCGTCGGCGAAGATGGCGGCGGTACCATTGCCCTGATGGACATCGCAATCGATGATGACTACGCGACGGACTCCTGCTTCTTCCTGCATAGCACGGGCTGCTAACGCACTGTCGTTGAACACACAATAGCCCTCGCCATGCTCACGAAAGGCGTGGTGCGTACCACCGGCCAGATTGACGGCCAGCCCTTCGCTGAGGGCCGCACGACAGGCTTCGATGGTGGCACCAGAGGAGCGTCGTGATCGCTCGACCATCTCAGGAGACCACGGAAACCCGATCCGTCGTACCTCTTGTCGGGTGAGCTGGCCATGCTGAACACGCGACAGATAGTCGACACTGTGCACACGTGTCAGTGTTTCATCATCCGCAGGAGGTGGGACGTTCATCTTCTCTGGTGGGGTGAGTTCTGCGGTGGTGACGCGTTGCCGTAGCAGGGCATATTTGGGCATGGGGAAGCGGTGATCTGCGGGAAGTGGCAACACGAATGTATCAGAGTAAAAAATATACATGTGGTTATACTTTATAGGCCTGGTGGCTATGATCCGTTGCGTCGTTTAGATAGATTTTGACTCGTTTCCCATTCGGAGCGTAACAAACCATAGAGATGCATATCGTAACGTGTGCCGTCACGATGGATGTATTCCCGATAGGTCCCTTCACGCTGGAAACCGGCTTTTTCGTAGAGTGTAATGGCACGCTCGTTATAGGCAAAAACGGTAAGTTGGACACGATAGAGATTAAGCTCGCGAAAGGCAAACGACAGTACGAGTTGCAGGGCTTCGCTGCCATATCCTTTGCCACGATACGCAATATCACCAATGGCAATGGTGATCCACCCGGTCTGGTGGTTCCACAAAATGCCATCTATCTCGGTAAAGCCAATGATGTCCTCTGTGTCAAGCAATCGGATGGCTAGCAGAAAGGCGTTATTTTCCTTATTTTGTGAGTCGATCCACTGGTTCAGATCGGTTTCTGTCTGTGGTCGTGCTGGAAGTGCATCCAGCAGGCGAGCAAACTCATCATCACGGTACCAACGCACAATCGTGGCAATGTCTGCGGTGGTGAGTGCCGTCAATTGAACATGGGCTCCAGCCAGTAAATTGGGTTGTAACATGCTTGCTGCACTCCGTATCGGGTGGCTATGAATGTTGAGTGTGAGCCAGATGCGTCTGATGTAATCTTGCTCTTCCTCAAAATACTGTGTGAAGTCTCATTATAATACAACGTTTCAAAAGTTGCCCTAAAAATGGAACGTTCTAACGTACCATGACCTGATTGTATAATAGTGTCTGAATTTGTTTAATAGAGGACGTATTTGGATGGAACAACATTTTATCATTCTTAACCCATGGGCTGGTCGTGGTATTGCTGTACAGCATCGTGGCATCCTGGAACAGGCGCTTCGTGACAATCAAATCGATTATACGTTAACAGCGACAAAAGCTCGTGGTGACGCAACACAGATGGCCCAGCACGCTGTTGAACAAGGCTATCAGCGTATTGTTGTTGCTGGGGGTGATGGAACGATCAATGAAGTGGTGAATGGGGTTCGGAATGTCGAGTCGGCGAATGGTTCGCGCACACAATTGGGTATTATTCCCTTTGGAACAGGAAACGATTTTATCAAGTCGCTCAATGGTTTTGCTATTAACGATGTGCCTGGAGCAGTCAGACGTTTATCAGACGGTCAATCACATCCGGTTGATTTGGGCGGTGTTCGTGCCGACGGCGGACCATGGCGTTACTTTATCAATGGCTTGGGAATGGGCTTTGATGCACAGGTCGCCTTTGAGGCAATGAACATCACGCGGCTGCGTGGGCTGGCTGTGTACATAGTGGCTATTGTGCGTGCGTTGGCCAAGTACAAGGCCCATCCGATGTCGATTGTGTACAATCAGTCGCAAATACAGCAACGATTGTTGTTTGCGAGTGTGGGCAATGGGAAATGTCAGGGTGGCGGATTCTGGATTACGCCTGATGCGCTCATGGATGATGGTCTTCTTGATGTATGTTTGGTCAATAATCTTCGTTTAGATGAAATTATTCGCCACGTGCCAAAACTGATGCGAGGCACTCATACTACCAATAAACACGTCACGATGGGGCGTGCACCACAGATTCAAGTGAGATCCGATGCGCCAATTCCGGTTGCTACTGATGGTGAAGTTATTACTACTAACGCCCGTAATGTTACTGTGGAAACGTTTGTACACGTTCTTGAAGTTATTGTATGATAAAGTTTTAATTTATTCTTAACAGCAAGATACCATAATTAACGTGCCATTCTGATATTCTTTCGTGTGTTCCGTAACTTTCTGACAGTTTTGTGCATTTAGTATTGTAGGTATGGTGATAAAACGAGGGGTGGTTGTATGGCGCGAATTTTGTGTTTTTCTGATACTACAGCAGTTGCATTTGCACTTCAACAAGGTCGGGAGGGGCGAAATGATGACGTGCATGTCCTTTCGGCTTCGCGGCTGTCTGACCAAACACGCGAACGAGTACGCCAACTTAATCCTGACGTGATCCTGATGGAAGTTACCCGTGCACTCGACAATCCCCACATATTCTTTTTCCTCCGCTCAGATCAATCTACCCGAATGACACCCATCATTCTGGTTTCCACAAGCAGCCAACTTGCCCTGCATGCCGAGATCCTTCAGGCAGATAGCTATGTGGATAATCCATTCGATACTCAAGCACTCTGGCAGCAGATCGAAGGTCACCTTCCCCGTGAACGTGCGGTGTATGCAGCGTAGTAAAATCCTACCGCCAATACCCACCAGATACCCTCGAAACACAATATAATAAAAGCTACCATTTGACTCTATGGAAATAACCAGAATAGGCGGAGGTAGTAATGCGCTCTTCTCCACTTACGACACAAGATAGTTTGACATTTGATGACTATTTTGAGCTTAATGTTGATATTGAAGAATTACTCACGCATTTTGGCTACACCTTCCAAAGTGTACAAATGACTCTGCCACGTAGTGATACATCTGTTCATTGGTATCCAGAGTTGCGTGAGCGAATTCAGGCAGGCCTTCCATATATTAGCCTGACCAGTGAAGCGGCTCGTCGTGAGTTTCTTATTGCGCCTATTTTTCTCGATCTCGCTCGCTATAATCAGATAAAGGTAAAGGTAGAGTTTCCAATTGAAGTCAGCAATCAATTGAAAGGCACTATTGATTACTTCATTCAGTCAGAGTATGAATTCCTTGTGGTTGAGGCAAAGAATGCTGATCTTCAGCGTGGTTTCACGCAGTTGGCCGCAGAGATGGTTGCCGTTGATCACTGGACAGATGAGCAGAGATCATCACTGTACGGCGCTGTTTCAATTGGTAATGTGTGGCAATTTAGTTTTCTGGATCGGGAGAATAAACAATTTACTCAGGATCTCAACCTTTATCGTGTTCCAGCAGATTTACACGAACTTCTGCAGATTTTGCTGGCCATCCTGGAACCAGGCGCGATAGCACAAACATAATTTGGCTCTGTCGCTAGGCGTTTTCCTCTTCTTCCGCCCATGCCTCTTTCGACTCTTCGTCACGCAAGTAGGCCAGAATAAACTCGTCGAGTGCGCCATCGATGATTGGCCCAATGTCCGTTGTTTTGATCTGGGTGCGAAGGTCGCGTACCATGCGTTCGCCATCAAACTGGTAGACACGAATGATATCAGGCTCTAGTGGGCCAGGAAGTGCCGCTCGCTCCTTTTTGCTGAGTTCTGCCATTTCGCGTTCGTGCCATGCTACTTTGAGTAAGTATTGTTCCAGCCATGCCTGCGGATCAAGATCTTTGGGCGGATCAAGCAAGACATTAGTCAACTGCTGCGTTCGTTCACCACTAGCCCGTTTGTCATTGCGGCGATGCACACCGATTTCACTCTTGAGAAAGCCATAGACGTTCGTTCCTTTCAATCCAATGGCCAGTTCGGTTGCCTGGTGCAGCGGTGTTGTCTGTTGTGTTTTCAGAGCTTCCTCGATGCGCTCTTCCGTAACCGATTTCCAACGATAGGGGTAGTACCGTTCAATGAGCGAGTCACCCTGCCGCTCTTCGCTGGATAGCGCCTCAAGCACATAACACTCGATGTCATAGCCTTTGCGCTGCGCCCACCGCAGATAGATGCTGGCCAGTTGCAATAGCCATGGAATAGACTCGTCGTTGCGGTTGAACTGCCCAACGCGTTGTAGCCGCACGATAGCGCTATGATTTTCGGCAATATGGGCACAAAGTAATTCTACCTCTAGAAAAGCTACGTCCTGATTAAGACGCTCATAACTATCGACCAGCTCGCTACGATAACGCGGGTCACGCTGGCGATAGACAAGACCTGCGAGTTCTTCCAGGTATTCGCTGCGGTCGATCAACTGCTGCAAGCGTTTGAGCAGGCGGTCGAGGAAGTAGAAGCGGGCCAGCGTTGCACGGGCGGCATCGCCATCATCCCAGAAGGTTGGCTTATTCGTGTCGGCCAGTCGGGTAGCACGTTCATTGTGCATTTCGGTGACCGTGTCGCGCTCATTCCAGTCGGTGAGGGTGCGGCGCAGATCTGCGTAGGCACGGGCCAGGTTCTGGTCGTCCATACGCCGTTGCTTCATCTTCCCCGAGAGTGCGCTGGCCGATGTGCTCAGCGTTACTTCGCTGGTGCGTTCGTCGGTGCTGAGGTTGCTGGCACTCAACACCACGCGATCCTGGTCGCGCTGTAGCCGAATGAGATCAACACTGGCTTGCTTGCGCCCAGCCAGAAAGCGGGCCAGTGGCAGTACCACGACCCGTTCGATGGCTCGTTTGAGTGGCCGTGCGCCGTAGGTGCTATTGAAGCCCTGTTCTAGCAGCAACTCGATCACGTTGTCGTGGATGTCGACCATGACGTTGCGCCGTACAAGCCCTTCGCGCAAGAGAACATCGCCAATCTCGCGCTGGGCAATCTTGCGCATCGCTCCCTCGTCCAGTTGTTTGAACGAGACGATCTGATCGAGTCGGTTGACGAACTCTGGGCGGAAATACTGTTCAATCTGACGCTGCCAGTAATTTGAACGCTGCCCGCCAACTGCAAATGTCTGCTCACCATTGTCGTTCTGACCAGAGACACCATCCGCGTTTTGCTCGCCAGTCAGACCGATGTTACGTTGCTCACGGGCCGACGCGCCCAGGTTGCTGGTGAGCAGAATGATGGCATTCTGAAAGGATGTGGTTTGTCCGGTTGCATCAGTCAGACGGCCTTCGCCTAGCACTTGAAGAAAGACATCATATATCTGCATGTCTGCTTTCTCGAATTCGTCGAGCAGTAATACACAAAAGGGTTGAGCACGGACACGGCGCGTCAGTTCGCCATCGTTCTGGCTTCCGGGCATGCCAATCAAGCGACGCACTGCCGCAGGATCGGCGTATTCGCTCATATCAAACCTGAGCATCCGCTGCGCGTCTCCAAACAGATACTCAGCCAATGTTTTTGCTAACTGCGTTTTTCCTACCCCGGTCGGTCCGATAAACAAAAATGTTCCCAACGGCTTGGTGGGGTCGTGCAGTCCGGCTTTGACGATGGCAATCAGATCGACCATAGCTTCCATGGCGCCTTCCTGCCCAATGACGCGGTCGGTGAAGTGGCTCTGTACATCCGCAAGGTCAAGTGGAATGTCATCAGCGACGATGAATTCGGGGAGGCCGGTCTGGCGGGTGAAGGTGTCGATAACTTGTTTGCGAGTCAGGGTTTTGCGCTTGGTGGTGCTGCTATATGTCTCATTCTCGCGGTTTGCGTCGTTCACCATCTGCTCCAAGAGCGTGATCGATTTACCGGGCTGCACACGGTAGGGCAGAAAGCGGCTGGTCAGTTCGGCAGCAGACTCCAGCGCGGATGGATCGATGCGGACTTCTTCGGCACGCTCCAGTTCACGTGAAACCGCTGTCAGGACGCTCAGCGTGTCAGCCTCGCCGGTGGGTGCGATCTCCAATGTGCGAAGTTGTGCCACAAAGCCGGGAGTCAATTGTTCGGTACGACGCAGGCGTTCGGGGCTGCTTTCACCAATGATGATGATGTCGCCGCTCTGAATATGGGGTTTGAGAAAGTCGGCGATGTTGTCGTCACTTTTGGTATGTCGTCCAGCTTCCGCCAGATCGGTAATGTCATCGACGAATAGAATGAGTCGTTTTTTGCGAACTTCACGGACGATGTCGGTAAGCTTTTCTTGCCACTGCCCAATGAAGGAGCACCCGGCGATGAGTGAAGCAGCCGAGGTGCTCCAGAGTTGTCGGTCGTGCAGGGCTTCAGCACACTCTTTGCGCCGAATACGTCGAGCCACTTCGTGCACAATTGCGGTTTTGCCGACACCGCTGGGACCGATGAGCAATACGCTGGAGCGTCGATCACTGGTGATGGCACTGAGCACGGTATCCACCTCGTTGTCGCGGCGAAAAGCTCGTCGTAACTGGCCTTCGGCGGCCTTTGCAGTGAGGTTCGTACCGTTGGCTTTGAGTGCCCAGAACAGTTCTTCTTCCTCTTCGTCTTCGCGCTCAATGGCTTTTTTCGGCTTAAAATTGACCTCAAGTGAGTCGAGTGATTCGTGGCGGGTGGTGCGGTATTCGAGCAGGTTCTCGAAGCTTTCACCATAGAAGTATTCGGCCAACTCGATCTGGGCGATCTCCTGTAACTCATCGTGGCTACGTACATAAAAGGCCAGCGGTGGGTAGCGCAGTCGTGGCGCACTTACCAAGAGTTGTCCTTCTTCCTCGGCGGTGACAATCAAGCTGATGGTGAGTGAGATTGGCTCGCGGCGGCGTTTGCTGTTTCGTCCGGTCGGTCGTAGCTCAACGGCAACTTTCTCAAGTGTCTGGTTGGGCTTAAACGCCACATGTTGCAGTGCCTCTGGCTCCATTTCACTGAGGCGTTTGACCAGTGCTTCAGTGATCTCTTCCTTGCATTCCTCAAGCGTTGGGCCGTATGCGGAGATGCCAGGGAATTGTGGTGTGGTGATGGTGTATGTGCGATTCTGGTGTTTTTGAACGAAGAGACGAACGGTTAATTTCATATGGCTTAGTTATATATTGCTATACATATTGTGTGAGATGATATCGTTTGATTTTGAGCAGATATTGGCTCTTCCAACGATCTACGTTGTTTACTATCCTCTAGTCTCTCTTACTCTGTTTACTAGCCTCCAGCCTCCAGCCTTTAGCCTCGCTAACCCTTAACCCTTAACCCCTAATCCAAGTATACCACGGGTTGTTTGCCGCGTGATGGGTCTTCTGCTATACTCTCAGTCGAACAGACGTGTTTATAGGAAGTGGGCGCATACCAGCGCTCTATGCATGATATCTTGGAGGACCTGCATGCAACTCCTCTATCTTGATCCGCAAGTACTGGAACCAGATCCAGAGGGTGTTCGTCTAGACCCCGGTAATGTCGATGGTCTGGCGGCGACCATTGCCGAACAGGGTTTGCTTCAGCCGCTGGGTGTGGTAGATATAGGGTATGGGCGTTATCGTGTTGTCTACGGAAATCGCCGTCGTGAGGCGGCGCTGAAACTCGGACTGGAGAAGGTGCCCTGCATTTTGCTGGAAGAGCAAGACCCACGAACTCTGCTCCAACAACTTATTGAGAATCTGCAACGACAGGATCTGAACGATATCGAGAAGTCGTATGCCTTTGCGCGGTTACGCGAACGGATTGCAAGCTCAGGCGAACCGCGTGGTGAAGGTGAACTCGATGACGAAACCGGAAGAACCGTAGGATTGACCGGACGGACAGTGCGGCGTTATCTGGGGCTACTTGATCTGCCAGAAGAGATCCAGAACATGTTACGTGATGGCGAACTCTCGGTGACACAAGCCCAACACCTGCGGCGTATCGACAACCCGCGTACCCAGGTTGAGCTGGCCAATGCTGCTGTAGATGAAGGCATGTCGGCAGCCGAATTGAGCCGACTATCGAGCTACTTTGCGGCCAACCCTAACCTGACACTGGATGCTGCGCTTGAGGCATTACAGCAGGGTGTAGAGTTGCAGCGCGAGGTGGTTGGTGCGCCGCCGACCATGCCTGATGCCGGTGGGCCACTGGGTAAAACGAGTATCTCCTCTGTGACAGTTGAAGAAAGCGATGCTGATCTGTGGGATGATGAAGAGGAACCGCAGGAGGATGATGGCTATCTGAGCGTGGATGAAGACACGATTGAAAATCAGCCCAAGAACAAGGCGCGTGTGTTTCGCATCCGTTCGCTTGACCAGATGATCGACGAGACCGACCGACTCTCGCGCACCTACGCCGAGGGTGATCTGGTGAAGTGGGTCAAGAGCGATAATGGGGCGCCGTTCAAAGTCCGTCTGATGTTGAAGCAGTTGGAATCACTGACGCGGGCATTGCGTGAGGTTGCGAACGAAGAAGGATGGGCGGTAGACGAGTAGCCAGATGATGGAGAATATTTTTCTCGAGTCAACACAGGTGCGGTTACAAACCGCACCTGTGTATTTTTCACGTAGCCATGATAAGCAGCGTTTTCGACTGTTAATTTGCTAAAACGCCCGACATGGCTTTCAGCCCAACTTCCATGCCCCTCCATGGCAACCCAGCGTGAAACGCGTTCCCGGCCTTGAATCGCCAGGGCAGATAGTATGCCAGGGCCATCTTGCCCAGCCGCCAGATCGGCGATGAGCCGACCTTGTAGAGAGCCTCGGCGCCTGGTGTGACTTCAATTGGTTTGGCAGGTACATCGGTGAGGCGTAGTGGAACTTGAGCAAAGGTAGCCTTATCGAATTGCTCCATCACACACATGCTGACTGGTTCGAATTCCATTTCAGGTTGTGTCCCTAGGATCTGCGATGAAAGATGCTCTGCTGTAGCATTACTTTGCAGGAAGGCCAAGAAAGCTTGTTTGACCGGGAAGTCTCCCGCATCGCCGACCGCATATATTTCAGGATGTCCAACAACTTGGCGCGTCGCTAACGTGGTGTTGATAAAGCCACGGTCATCGGTCGGAAGTCCTGCGAAAGCGGTTGATGCAACGTATGGTGGGAATGAGATTAAGAGATCGAAGGGCAGACTCTGTCCATTTTGGTAGTGCACCACATTTTTCTCGACGCGATCAACCGTAAATGTGTTGTATCCGGTGATACCACGTCGACTAAACTCTTTGCCTACCGTTGTATGGAGCCGTGGCCCAAAGGCTTGAATATAGGTCTGCTCAAACGTAGACCAACTCAAATCGATCATGTGACGGACACCTTTGCGCCGTAACCACGTGTCAAGCATCATTACCATCTCGTAGAGCGGGCCGGAACATTTATTGTTTGGTGGGACCAGGAACAGGACCTGACGGCGCTGGCCTTGTTTGGCATCTTCAACAAGATTGTAGTAGGCCAATTGAAGGCGTAACATGTCCTGTGGTGTCCAGATGGTTTCGGCATACTCAGCAAGGCCGGGGACCTCGTCTGTTCGCATACCAGCACCTGTCGCAACAACCAGATGATCGTAGCTGATCGTTTGATGATCCAGTTGAACCGTCTTCGTAATAGGATCGATCTCGTTCACGTGGTCGTGGATGAAGGTGATGTTTTTGCGGCGAGTCGGTTTGTTGAGAGGGATTTTGAGTCGATCTGGATTCTGGCCGAAAGGAATATAAATTGTGTTGGGTTTGAAGAGAAAGTACTCTCGATCTGACACTAACGTAATACGGACTTGATCCTGTGCGCGCATTCGGAGATAGAATGCTGTCTCAAGACCACCAAAACCGCCACCAAGTACAACAACGTTGGGTTTCGTCGTGGCAGGCATATGTTCCTCCTTGAATCATCAGGTAGTAAAGATTGAAAAATTGTTTTTATCCGTCCAGCGTACAGATAGCAGCAATGCTCTGGAGCCGCCCAACCAGCGCAGCGCGCTCCTGGCCGATGTGCTCAAATGTATCTGCAACACGTCGCAGCCACGAGCCAAGCAGAGATCGCTTGTTGCTATCAAGGATTGGAATAGCGTGCATGGCTCCAGATAGTTCTTCGGCGTCGATATGGTGTGTCGTGGCCAGTTGTTCAATATGATGTTGTACGTTATCGGCATCTGGTGAGTCAACATAAAATTGCTCAGCAATCAGTACGGCCACCAGTTCGCCATCTAAGGTGACAGGTGTGCTTACTGCGTGGATTCCAGCAAAGCAGGTCGCAAAATCAGATGATGCTTTGGATGCTGAAACAAGGCGTTGCCAGCATTCGCGATGGAGGCGTTGACCAGACTCACGTGATGTGAGTAGTTGGTAGACTGGGCTGGGATTACTTACCTCTGTAAGTAGTTCACCGTCAGGTGTGACTGTCAGTGCTGTCACATTGGCGATTTCAGCAAATATATCTTGTATTGGTTGAATACAGTGCAGGGGCAGGATGTCAGCAGCTCGTTGAGTAAGTACATCTTGAGCGCTGTGTGCTCCTGAGAGGATTGCCTCAACTTCTTGTCGAACAAAGCGCCATTGTTGTCCGACTTTGACCCCCTCTAAACGTCCATCTTTGAGCATACGGTAAATGGTTGTGCGATCAAGTTTTAGGAGTTCCTGTACTTCTCTGGCTGTTAATAGATCGTGCATAAAGACTCTGACTTACTACAATTTGCTATAGGTTATTATAATTTGCTATTGCATTTTATTGCATGCATTAATATATTTCAAGTAAGCTTTCAACTTTCGTGGGTTAACAAATCACCACTGAGAGTGGAAATGATGGTAGATAATGAGATACAAAGAATTGATGGAATAGCTTACTGTGGGGGCCTGGATGGTATACTGGTAAACCGCAGCACTTCCAGAACTTCCGCCGGATCGCACCCGTAGATGCCAGCACCCCATGGCGAATTCTGTTCAACGACCGCCCAACCACGATCTTTGATGACCCCAACATCGAGTACGGCTGCACGTGATAGTTCGACCTGCGTATCGTTGAGCAATGTTTCCACAAATTGTTGTAGTTCAGCCTGTTCTTCAACAGTTGAAACAAAACCCTCTGCGCGTTGCAATTCGCCATTGCGGAGATAAATCGAAGATGTGCGAAGCTGTCGATCAAGGATAAAACACCGAAACTCTTTTTCCCACACGACTGGTTCTGCGACCAGCACTGACATTTCTTCGGGGTAGTCAGTTGGGAGTGTTGTGGTGTCGTACACGCGTGCGGTGAAGCTCTTATCGTTTGGCGGTTTCACAAAAGCTGGAAGCAGTGAGTCATGCGCAGTACCAAGGGTTGTCAGTTGGACAGTACGTTGACGGTACGCTTCGGGCAGACTCGGCAGCCAGTCTTCGGGTGGCTCGATCAATGATTGGCCGAAGAATTCGGCAACAATCGAGGCCATGAGTGCTTCGATGTAGATCACTGGTTCGTTTATGGTTTGAAGATGTTCGGGTATATGCCAACTGTGGAGCCGCTCAACTCGCCATCCTAATTGAATGGCGGCCTGCCACAATCGTTGTGAGTCTTCCGTATAACGGTGCGATAGTATCAGTGTTGGAGTCATGGTTTATATGTTTGATGATTCTATATTTACACTATTATCAATCGACGGAGTCGTGTACTGAAAGACGTTGTCCCACACATAATCAATAACAGCTTTGGCATCGTGCAGCGGAAGCGCCTGATATCTTTGCCTATCATTCAAGTTGACAAGTGAGACGGTTGTTTGACCGTTGGTGGCGCCATAGGTTTCGGCCAGCGGAGCCTGGAGCTTGGCAAGATTGTCGAGCGTTTTGCGAATATCGAAGTCGATCTTTGTGTCGAGTTGCTGCTCCATCCACTCTTCGATCCGGTCGTCGATTTCTGCCTTGGTCAGTGGTTGTTCGGCAGTCAACAGATGATAATACACCAGCATCATCTCTTTGCAGCGCTCTTCATTCGCCGAGTCAACCAGCGTGTACAGCACCCCGGCATTGGAAACCAGGTTCTTGAAGAAAAGCGTGTCAGCGACCTGTTTGAGAAATTTGAGTCGTTTGTTTTTATAGCTCGAGTATTGTTTGAAGGCAAACCCACCCAGAGTCATCCCGATGGACAGGGTCGCAACGAGAATGGGGAACAGGTTTTGCGCCTCTTCACTTGTCACGGGTATCTGCAGATCACTGGCTATTTGGGTACCGGCTTCGAGGCCCAGGAAGAGGATGATGATCGCCCCGACTACCAGCAACAGACTTGGCAAAACCCGTATGGCAAGAGGTACCGCAGCACCAATCGCAGGCACACCAAAGAGCAACCGATCCCGCCAATTCATGCTCACCTTGACATTTGGGAAAAGCAGTTCGAGATCGAAGCGCGGAATGTTCTTGTAGAGATACAAATACATCTTTCCTGGTGTAAAGTTAAGGTCTTCGATATTCTGCTTTTTGGCTTTGAAGTAGTCCTCATCTTTGAATTTAAGCAGCAGGGCTACCCGTTCAAGATTATCGATCTGGCGATCTTTGCTCCAGAACCAGAAGCGTTTGAAGGTCATGGTTTTGAAGTTGTCGCCACGGTAGTAAAAAACCACGCGTTTGTAATCGTCAAAATCAACTTTGGTCTTGACAGGAATGAGCGACTCCTGCCGAAAAGCCTCTTCAAGATCGTCATCGGAGAGTTTGGAGTAATTGGCATGTTGCAGTACCGTCTCGAATGACTGCACCAGTTGTTCTTCCCGCTGGTCGCGCTCGTCTTCTGTTAGCACGACGGGGCGTTTGGTGTCGGCGTCAGGGTTAAACGGTGCGAATGTGTCTTTGAGTTCTTCCAGAAGGCGGTGGGACTGCATATGACAATAGGCAGCGAGCACCTCACAAAAATCACGAAATGCCTGATGTTTGTCTTCTGATAATCGCCCATCCTGAATACAAAGTTTAATCAGGTCTGCTCGACGATAAGGAATAAATGCTTCACGATCACGATATTCTGCCATATGCGGCTCCTCGTACAATGTGGCTGTCTTCACCTAGTTTTATTGTAGCGCAATCTGTTGATTTGTGGGTGAAAGTGTCCATGTAACCTTATGGTGCATCGCCCGTATATTACATGACATTTTTATTATTTTTGTGCCAAAGTGCAGAGGGATTTGCTTATGTGTGCAAATGGATCGAATTCCAGACACTTTTATCGCGGCTTACTGCTCGCTCTAAGCGCCCTGATAATACTGGTAACGGCCAACTGTGGCAGTACATCTCAGCAACAGAGTAGTCGTCTGAGCACAGCTCTGGCATTTGTTCCCGCAGACGGGCAAGGCATATCTTTTACTGATTGGTCGTTGATCAAGGAGTATGAAGGCGCAACCGACCTTACCAGCGAGAGCGATCAGCAAAGTCGGATCGATTTTATGCGCTCATTAAGCGAAGACCATGCAGCATTTATGCCTTATAACGGAATCCAGTATATACACGAACATGCCAATGTCTGGTCGTGGGACACGACTGATATCGATTGGGAAGTCACCTTTACTGGTCAAGATGGCATGACAGGCCACGTTATCAAACTGCGTAAAGATCTTGATATGGCTCCTGTTATCGCACATTTCGTTGAACGTGGTTTTGAAGAGATTGATTATCAGAGCGTTTCTCTCTATTCGCATGAACTTGATCTTACCGCCGATTGGTTTCAACCTCCCGTTTTTGCCATATTAAACACCGCTGTTCTGTCTGATCAAAACATGCTGGTTCTGTCTTCATCACAGGATGTGGTGCGGCAGATTCTTGATGTCCATCGTGATAGTGCACCATCAGCAGCGGAACAACCAGCGTTTCAGCAACTAGCTCAGCAATTAGAACCAGTTGCGGCAGTTTTCCTCGAGGATGATGTGTGTAGCCTCTATCTTACGGCGCCTACTAATTTATCAGAAGCGAACGAAGAGGAACTTGCTATGGAGTTACAACAACCTCAAGGTATAGCCATAGGGTATCGCTATGAAGATATGCAACCACTTGGGCTGGCTGTGCTTCACTATGATGATGCGAGCCAGGCAGAAGCCGATCTGGAAGGACGTCGTCGTATAGCAACTGAAGGGATAAGTCTGGTTATCAGAGAACCATATCGGGACGCAGTATTTACGGTTGAAGATGCTACCGTTGAAGACCAGAGCATCGTGTTCCAACTCCATCCGTTTAATGATCAGCCTGCTCGTTTAGTCCAGATGGTTATGCAGCGGGATGTTGTTTTTGCCGCTTGCCCACAGTAATGAGGTCAGTTATCACATAGAGCGAGAAGGACTGCTCAAACATGTCGACACTCTACATACACCTGCTGTCCGTCGATCTCAGCGTAGGCATACCCGCCTTTGAAGAGTGGCCCTGGATTCACAATCTGTGTCTGGCCAATCACATCGATACCAACACCTTCGTGAATGTGCCCGGTGAAACATATGATGGGTTGTCTGGTTTCGATGAATGAACGAACCGTGTGGCTGCCAACGTGGAGTTGGGTCCATGTCAGATCGTTGCGTGTGTTTACCGGCGGTTGGTGACAAACGAGTACCAGTGGTCGCGTAGAGTCAAGACCTACAACAGCATTATTGATGGTTGTGGCCAATTCCTTTTCGGTGCATTCGTTGGGTGTTGGGACGATAGACCGCAGCGACCCACCTGCACCTGCGAAGGCGATTCGGTCAATAATGATATGGCGACCGTCGAGATTGATACCTTCGTTGTCGAGGTATGCGGCGGTGGCGTTATTGTCCCAATTGCCAGGCACTGCCAGTATGTGTTGATTGTACTGACGAAGTGGGTTGATAACCGCTGCTGCACCAATCGTGCCGGTCGCATTGGTGATATCTCCAGCCAGAATAATGAGATCAACAGTTTTTAGTTGATCTGCTATCTGTTCAAGTCGTGTGGTGTCTTCATGGATATCAGTTAACGCAATCAGTTTCATATTTCTCAAGCTCCACCGTACAGGTTTGGCATTTTTTGTGCATACATACGTATGATACCGAACAGCACCACAGGTAGCAACTGCGTGGCCTGTGTCTGCTTGTGCGACAGACCGGCGAAATCGTGTACAATAGTAGATAGTTCGCGTACAAGGTAAAGCTCATTACAAGCATTGGAGTAGAGGGAATACCTCTATTATTATGTTTTGGTATGTTCGGTTTTTATAGAGTAATGATAAGCATATATATCGAAGAAAAAGGTTGATGTGCATGAACCAGAGTAGTGTAGTGATGGAAATTCACGTGTCGCGCACGGCGCGTGATCGCTATCAATTCGACGAAACATTATTTACCTACAATGGAACGGTCATCTTTGCAAATTTTTATGCCGTGCGAGTATTTGCCGAGAAGATGAACCAGAAGCGCGATTTAATTAATTTCCCCGAAAAGGCCGTCCTTCCAAGTCAACTTAATGCCGTTGGCCTGATCCACGAAATCACACACCATGTGTTTAAGGTCTATCGCGATCAGCGCAATCCCCAGCTTATGGCACAGATGCAGGCCAATCTGCATCAGCGCTTGGGCCCCGCTGCAGTTGATGCTGCGCTGATTCGCTTTGTGGATGAGTTCCCCCCTATTGGGGTGTACCGTGGCCAGACAGATGCCCGTACATTCCTAAGCGAAACGAGCAATAGTGTTCCCAACCGACACCTGATGCTTGAAGAAATGATTATGCTGTGGATTGCGAATAGTAATCCAGCGTTTTCCCCGTTTATGGAGTTGTTCAATGATGAGAATCTACGTAAAGAGACCGCTTACTATCAAATGATGACGGACGTTCATTCGTTCTTTGATAACCAACCGGGCCTGGGAGCTGGTGAGCAAAACTTGATTGATCTTCTTCTGACACCAGCGCGTATGGCACCACACTCATTGGAAGCACAACTTGACTATATCCGTCAGAACTGGGGTGGGATTGTTGGGGCTTACGTTTATCGTCTGTTGAGCAGTCTTGATCTGATCAAAGAAGAGGGACGTATTTTCTGGGAGTTAGGTCCCGGTGTTGCAGAGTTTGCTGAGGTTCCGAGCTATGAGGCAGGGACTTATGAAGAGAGTGAACAGTTCTCGCCTGATCGTGACTGGATGCCACAAATAGTCATGCTGGCCAAGAATGCCTATGTCTGGCTGGATCAGCTCTCGAAGAAGTATGAGCGCCATATTGCGACTCTCGACCAAATTCCCGATGAGGAACTGGATGCCTTGCAGGAGTGGGGTTTCACCGGACTCTGGCTGATTGGTTTGTGGGAACGTAGCGGGGCATCGCAGCGAGTGAAGCAGATGTGCGGTAACCCTGAAGCGGTCGCGTCGGCCTACTCGCTGTACGACTACCAGGTGGCGCAGGCGCTGGGTGGTGAAGAGGGCTGCAACAACCTGCGTGAGCGGGCTTGGCAACGGGGCATTCGTCTGGCCAGCGACATGGTGCCCAACCACGTCGGTGTTGATGGGCGCTGGGTGATGGAACATCCCGATTGGTTTGTGTCGCTTGACCACAGTCCATTCCCTGCCTACAGTTTTAATGGTCCTGACCTCTCCTGGGATGAACGGGTTGGCATCTATATTGATGACCAGTATTACAGTCGCACCGATGCTGCGGTGGTGTTCAAGCGCGTTGATCGCTGGACCGGGAGCGAGAAGTACATTTACCACGGAAATGATGGCACTTCGATGCCGTGGAACGATACGGCCCAACTCAACTATCTTAATCCTGAAGTGCGTGAGGCGGTCATTCAGACGATTCTGCATGTGGCGCGACAGTTCCCGGTCATTCGCTTCGATGCAGCCATGACACTGGCGAAAAAGCACTACCAGCGTCTCTGGTTCCCTGAGCCAGGCTCTGGTGGGGACATTCCTTCGCGGGCCGGGTATGGCATGACGCGTGAGTTGTTTGATGCGTTGATGCCACAGGAATTTTGGCGTGAGGTGGTTGACCGGGTGGCGGTCGAGGCACCAGATACATTGTTACTGGCTGAGGCGTTCTGGCTGATGGAGGGCTATTTTGTCCGCACACTCGGTATGCATCGCGTATACAACAGCGCGTTTATGCATATGCTGCGTGATGAGGACAACGCTAAGTACCGTCAACTGATGAAAAATACCCTTGAGTTCGATCCCGAAATCCTGAAGCGCTACGTCAATTTTATGAACAACCCGGACGAGCGCACGGCGGTCGATCAGTTTGGCAAAGACGATAAGTATTTTGGTGCCTGCACGGTTCTGGCGACTCTCCCCGGCCTGCCAATGTTTGGCCATGGTCAGGTCGAGGGCTACTCCGAGAAGTATGGCATGGAGTATCAGCGCGCCTACTGGGATGAATGGCCTGACGAGCACCTTATTGAACGGCATAAACGCGAAATCTTCCCGATTCTGCATCGTCGTTACCTGTTTGCCGAGGTACACAACTTCCTCTTGTACGACTTCTACACCACTGATGGCCAAATCAATGAAGATGTCTTTGCCTACTCAAATCGCTATGGTGATGAACGTGGGCTGGTAGTGTACCATAACACGTTTGGTACCGTTGCAGGATGGGTTCGTACGTCGGTTGCCTTCTCAGTGAAGACCGGCAATGGCGACGAACGCCAACTGGTCCAGCGCACGCTGGGCGAGGGCCTGGGCTTAACCAATGATGGCGAGATGTTCTGTATCTTCCGTGACCATACGGCGGGAGTCGAGTTTATCCGTAGTAGCAAAGATATGGTCGAGCGTGGGTTGTTTGTGCATCTCGATGCCTACAAATGCCACGTCTTTCTGGACTTCCGCGAGGTTCGCGATGATGAGACGCGGCGCTATGCCGAACTTAATGCCTACCTCGATGGGCGTGGTGTTCCAAGTGTTGACGAAGCGCTTCGTGAGACATTCCTCCAGCCCATCCATCGGCCACTGCGCGAACTGATCAACGCGGAGATGTTCGACCGTCTGATGGCTGCCCGTGTTGCTATCCAGGAAGATGGCCAGAGCAACGGCGCGATTGATGAAGCAATCATCAATGATGTTGAGCAGAAGATGTTGACGCTGATGCGTGAAGCCAAAGCCTTTATTACGGCAACAGGTGATGAAGAGGTTATCGCGAAGGACATCAATGCTAAGTTGGAGGTAATCCTTAGCTTGCCAGTACTTGAACAGCAATTGCCCAAATCAAAGACTCGTCATCGAGCAGCGGTAGCCGCGCTCAACAACGAGATGATGGACGGCTCAGAGTTGTGGGATAGTGTTTGGAGTTGGTTGTTTATTCACTCGCTCGGACGCCTGATTGCCGAAGAAGCATATGAGCAACAGAGTCGCAGCCTGATCGATGAATGGCTTCTAGGTCGAGTCATCACCCGTGCACTGGAAAACAAGGGTCTTGATGAGCGTGCGGCGCTCCATGCACTGGTGCGAGTGAAGCGCTTGACCAGTCAGCAACGCTGGTTTGAGACGCATGAGATTGCACAAGTGTATGAGATTCTTGAGTCGTGGCTCAGTGATCCTGAAGTGCGGCAGTTGCTTGGCGTCAATCGTTCTCAGGGTATCCTATGGTTCAACAAAGAAGCCTTTGATCGGTTGCTCTGGTGGATGCTGTTTGTCGCTGTGGTTTCGGTCACCGCTGATCTTAAACACAACAAGACCGAGACAACCAGCATTATTGTTGCCTGCTACGACACCATTGAAAAGCTGCAAAAGGCGGCTGACACCGCTGGCTATCAGGTCGAAAAGCTGCTCGATGCTGTCCGGGCACAAACGGTCGTAGCAAAGCCAAAGGCGAAGACGACCAAGAAAACCACATCACGTAAGAAAGCATAACACGTTCCTGTTATTGTACGATGACAAAGCGAGTGGGCAAATCACTCGCTTTGTTGTATCTGAATTGTTTTAGTTGTCAGAGTCTACTATTCTCTTACTCAGATAAGTGGTAAGAAGATCTCCGGTGGGATTAGCTCTGGCTGTATCCGTAATATACGAAGCCCTTGTCTCCCATTTGCAATGTAGACAAGCCCATCGATAATCTGTATGTCATAACCTGCGCCTTGCGTATCGATTTGGCCCATGCGTATTGGTTGGGCTGGATTACTGACATCAAGCAGTTGGATAGTGGCGTCATTATCATATAAATCCCATATCGTGATATAAGCAGTATTATCACGTACTTTCACTTCGCTCCAGGATTTAGCCGCATTCCGAGACACATCTGTCCTGCTGATAAGTTGGAGGCTTTCTTCTCTATCTACAATGTGCAGATGTTCTTGTCCTACCATATATATGTAGTTGCCAATGATTTCCATATCCGTAAGATGGCTGTCTGTTTTATAACTATTGATCAATATGGCCCTTTCAGGATCACTGATATCGATCCTGTGCAGTTCACTAACTGGTATATCTTCATTTGTATTTATGTAAGAGGTAAGTACAAAGATCTGATTATCAATAACTGCTAGATTATTAACACTGATTAAACCCTCAATGTTTATCCGTTCTATTTGTTGTGGTTCAGCCGGATTGCTTACATCAAAGATGTACAAATCACCTTGAAAGCCCAACGAGTCGGAGTACACATACATCCGATCATTTAACATCTGCATGGTAGCAATGTAGGGAACATTAATCTGGCTTACCAGGATGGGGTTGCGAGGATCGCTCACATTAACAAGGTGGATTTTATGTCTGCTTCCAATGTATGCCAGACTGCCCTGTATCTGAAACTGATAGAATTGAGATACGGCGTAGTGACCAAGTAATCGAGGTTTTGTTATGTCAGATATATCGAGAGTATACAACCCCGCATCACTAAGTACATAGGCTATTCCTGCCATAGCTTCAACCCTGATAATTGTATCGCTCACCAGTGGCAGATAACTTTGTTGTGATGGGCTGGCTGGATTGGCTATGTTGACCGTTTCTAATCCATTCCCTACCATATACGCGATTCCATCGACGACTTGCACATCTCTGACAATGGTGGTTTCGTATGCTCCAAGATATGTGAGATTCGTGGGATCGCTTACATCGACCACGCTAATCTCATACTCATTGGCGTTTGTGGTCAATGACTCATTGACAATATAGGCACGGTCGTTAACGATTTCAATGTCTCGAGGATTAATTTGAGATGTATCGTCGCGAATGGTTGGTGAATCAGGGTTGCTGACGTCAATAGTATACATATGCCCAGTTCTTATGGCAGGTATCCCGCTGCTGGAAACATACGCAAATGAACCAACTATGGTGAGATGGGTTAATCTTGCAACAACAACGCTACCGCGGGGTATAGGACTCACAGGATCGGATACATCAAGGGCTACGAAGGTATTTTGAGATGTTTCATCTCCTTGGGTAAATCCTTGTGCAATATATGCATAATCTCCCTCAACCTGTACATCCAGTACTGCTCGTCCACGATATGATCCGACAATGGCTGGATTCGTGGGTGTGCCAACGTCGACGATCTGCAAACCGTTTCGTCCTGCTGCAACATAGGCAAGATTATCGACAACATGAAGGTTGTAAGATGTACCAAGATGGAGATTGCTCACGATTGTCGGTCTCGTCACGTCCCGGACGTCAATAATTTGGAGGCCTGCATCACTGGCAATGTAGGCGTATCCATTGCCTATCTGTATGTCATTCGGTATACCAGGTAATGGTAGATAGACAACTGATGCTGGCTCAGAGGGATCTCGTACGTCCACAATGCGGAGACCTGCCCCTTCACCTATGTACGCGTACCCGCCATCTACGGCGACCGTGTTTTGTACACCGCCGATACTGCCGATACTGCTTATGAATTCTATAGGAGAAGAGCTTTGATTGTTATTCAGTATGTCCTGTTTTTCGAAGCTGTGGATTGTCTTTGTCGGAACGATAAAACTGGTCAAAAAGATGATTATGAATAGAACTATATAGTATACCTTCATGTTGATCTCCTGCATCTGAGCAACCAATCGATAGGTTCCTGATCAAGTCGGATAGACATTGTCAAGTAGTGTAGTCTTACACTAAACTTATGGGTTACTATGAAGTCGCTTGATAAAAATGAACTTGTTCATTTTTTGAGTATAACAGTATTATGGAATCAGGTCAACCTAGCATGAGACGTGATCTGTGTGATTTACACTTATAATGTTTGTTGTCCTTGTCACAATTACAAGACTTGACGTGCTTTGTTTGGCTTGATAGCATAATGCATCATTCGTTTCATTTATCTGATAGGGAACACATGCAACATTCCCATTCATCAAAACTGACCCGCAAAGGGGCGCACACCCGCGAACGCATCCTCGAAACAGCTCTGAGTCTCTTTATGGAAAAGGGTTATGAAGCAACGACCATGCGTGATATTGCAGCAGCCAGCGAGTCCTCGTTAGGACTGACCTATCGCTATTTTGCGTCCAAAGAAGAATTAGTTCTGGCTTTTTATACTCAGATGACCCAGGAACTGGCGACAGAAATTATGAGTCTGCCGCCAGATACTGTAGCAGATCGTTTTGTACAGCTTATGCGGCGAAAGATCCAGATGTCAGAGCCGTATCGTGATGCTTTTGGTGCTTTTTTTGGTGCTGCTCTAAATCCCCAATCACCCATAGCAGTGCTTGGTACCCAAACAACCGATTTGCGTGACCATATCAGCACCCTATTCGAAACCTTAGTGCAAGGGGCTACTGATAATCCTCGCGAGTCAGTTGCCCGTGATCTGGCCACGATTCTCTATGCGATCCATTTGTTGATTCTGCTTTTCTG
>JBCDFA010000052.1:0-27724 GCA_039178835.1 Chloroflexota bacterium | reverse complement strand
TGTTACGCGACTATCATCCGAGAATGGAAAGCTTATGCTATAATAAATCAAACAACGGATGTCTATGCCCCGGCCATTTGTGGTCGGGGTATCGTTTATACCGAGGAGTAATAAGTTGTATGAAACCATGTATTGGCATTAGCTTTCCATTCTCGGATGATAGTCGCGTAACACCACTAATATTCCTTATATACACCACTAATACTTCATAGACACACTTCTAACGTTTATCTGACACAAACAGCGTATACTTACTATTGTTTGAGAGACATGCAGAGCAAGTGCTAAAACATATACAATTGAAAGGTCTTATATAATATGAGCAGCTTTTTCTTCCGATATCCTGTCTATCGCACACCACAGCTTACCCGTCGTAGTCTTGCACCGCTGCGTCCGTTTGCAGTACGACAGGTAAGTCGTCAGCCAAAAGTCGCATACAACGTTGCTGAGGACAATAACGCCTACACCATTGAGGCGAGTGTTCCAGGCTACAGCCCAGAGAATCTCGAAGTTACTCTCGAAGGTCAGGTGTTGACAATCAAGGGTGAGCGCACCGAGACCGAGCTTCCCGAGGATACCCGCTATCACATTCGTGAGCAGGTCAGCGGCAACTTCAGCCGAAGTGTCAAGTTCACCCAGGCCCTGAACGGCGAGGGCGTCGAGGCCAACTACAGGGACGGTATCCTGACAGTTCGTGTCCCGAAGGCTGAAGAAATCAAGCCACGCCAGATCAGCGTGCAGACCCAGCCAGCCCTGACAGAAGAGCAGCCGGTTTCTGCCTAAGCATAAGATCGCAGATACACATTCTTTGCTCCTGTCAAAAGGGGTGCAGCCAGGCTGCATCCCTTTTTGCACTTTTGGGATGTTAGCCGAAAACAAATAAGGTTTATTACAACCATACTGGTGTATAATGCTAGCAGATTGTTTATGGAGGTAGTAACCATGCAAGCATACCGAGTTGAAACGCAAGTCGAACAAGACGGCCAAATCACACTCCAAAATTTGCCAATACAGGCTGGTGAAGAGGTTGAGGTCATTATTCTGGTTCGTCCTCCAAAAGAGGTTGTATCAGATCCATATCCCCTACGCGGTTTGCCCATCACCTATCGTGAGCCGACAGAACCTATTGCAACTGCTGATTGGGAGACCAGTTAGTGATTGTACTTGATACACATATTTGGGTCTGGTGGGTTCATGATGACCCACAGCTTCCCAAAACCCATCGGGATTATATTCAAACTCATGAGTCAAATGGCCTTGGTATTAACGTCATCACCTGTTGGGAGATTGCAAAACTCGTTGAAGTTGGACGTCTGACTTTGCCAATACCTGTGTTGTCGTGGCTACAGCAAGCACTAGCATATCTAGGTATATAACTCATTGAACTTACCCCAGAAATTGCGGTCGAGTCAACACAATTGCCTGACAACTTCCATCGTGATCCAGCGGATCAAATCATCGTTGCAACAGCACGTGTATACACCTGTCCACTAGTGACACTCGATAAACGTATTCGAGCTTACACACATGTTCAGATTGCCCCTTAAAGAAGCAAACAATAGTTCCTTGCATTTAACACCTCAGCCTTGATAAACACTGCTCTTATGTCTTGTCTCTTCAAACACCCCCAAACCATTGACACTCCTCGTATGATAAATATAGCGATGCACTGCCAACCGTGATTAGCATCATGACCGTATCTCTCACCATCACAGATTCTGGCACACAGAGCTGATTATGGAATTCGATCAGAAAACTGCTTCCAGAATATTCAAAGTAAGCGTTTTCGCGTTATTGCCTCTGAGCACTCTCATTCTGTGTTCATTGTATGGTGTCTTCTTTTCAATGATTGGCAATGACACGGATGTCTGGATCTTCTTTGGTATAGCGCTTTTCTTCACAGCCCTCTATATCACGGGTATTTATCTCGTCCGTTTCTTTTACCTGACATCAAAAGGTTTATGGAACGCTGACGAATATAAGCCCTGGTTTGCTTCCACTATCTTTAATGGAGTTTCTATTGTTATCTGGCTTTTCGTTTTTGGTGGGTCATTAGTCGACCCATATTCGATTGGCTTGATTATCGGTGGCCTCTTTCTTATTGTTCACATCACCCTGTTAGTGCTATCCATACGTCGGATGTAACGAACGCAACACAGATAGAGGGGATTTGTGCGGGCCTCAGCAGTAGATTTCGCTTGATAGTATCTATCCTAATAACTAAAGTATCAAGAAGGAGAACCCAACCATGACCACCGCCGACGACGCCGATAGACCTCGTGAACAACTCCTTGAAGAACTCGCCTACCTGCGAGAGTTTCGTACAAAAGTCCTTGAATTTCTATCTATTCTGTGTAATTACGATATTAAAACACCTGTGATTTCAATCCGAGGCTACACCGATTTGATGGTGCAGTTTCCTGAGTTCGGCCACCACCCAGAAATATGGCTCAAAGTTATCCAACATTCAAATCGTGAAATACTCGATGTTCTTGATACTGCAATTTCAGTGGCACGTTTTGAGCGAGACCCGAAACAAGATCTGACAATTCACCCACACTCCAAGATTGATATAGCTACTATTGTGAACAAACACATTGTATATGTACGCCAGCGGTTAGAAGAGGAGTGTGATATACGCCAGAGCATTGACAAGAATTCTCAGTGTACATCGAACAGTCCTGATGAGCAGGAAATCATCGCTACAAAACTTGTAGTAAACATTCCTGATAACCTCCCTTCAATCCACGGTTACAAAAACATTATTGATCACATTTTTGCTTTGCTAATACCAATAATCTTAAAAGTCCGATCAAAAAGTGAAGTACGTTTCAGCATCGAGTTTGATGATCAGAGCATCTCCACAACTGTAGGTTGGGTTGCAAAAGGATCCGAAGGTAATCTCCTCGAAGAAGACTTCAACCAATTTCCATCAGCGCTTACAGGATTTGCATTCTATGGGCCATCGCTTGGCTTATATCTGAGTTGGCGCATGGCCCAGCAGTTGGGCGGGCAACTGCATTTTGCAATCCGCGATCAGACCACGCACCTGATCACACTTACACTGCCACGAGATAAAAAGTATTTAAGTGAGAAACTAGATTGAACGAAACCCAAGATATAAAAAGGAACAATCCTACATTTCTATAGAATTGCTCCAAGATACACTTACTTACGGATAGTTTGACTAGGAGCTACAGGTTGCCGACATCCTTACCTCTACTTCGGCATAGACTCCCACATCAATTTCAGAGATAGTAACAGTTTCGTGATTCCAACACGTTCCACCAAGTTTGTCTAATTTCCCTCTTGCATCTTTTTCTGCTGCTTTGTATGCCGCATCAAAAGAAATAAGCGGTAAACCATATCCAACACCAAAACCCTCAGCAGAACAGTTAAACAGTCGAGTCTCAAAATCATAATCACACTTAACAATCTCAGAAGCCTGTGCCACTGATGCCCCACCGAGCCATACTGATGAAGCTACAACAGCAAGAACTAGAACTCGAACAACGTTACTAAACGGTTTTGCAAAGGCCATCATTTCGCTGCTCCTTTCAGTTCAATTCAAATCAATTTCAACATAGCTTATATATTACACACCTATCGTAACAAAATCATAAAAATTACGTGAATATATATAATAGAATAGAGACAGCGGCATGATTACAATACAATCATAATCAGAGATAACACCAACTTGCCTATGAAACTACTCTACACCCAAGACTCACCAACACCAGAAGACTATTTTGCTGTTGGAGCAAACTATCCACCACAGGTTATCGCGGAGGGAAAGCGGATAATTGCTTTCCTGCATTACCTGCAACAGCACAATCCAAGGCCAGATTTGTACCTCCACACCGAGATGTTTGGACTCAATTGCTCCCTGCTCGATTATTCAGGTGCTGTACGGGTGGAGCCACGAAATCAGCAATTACATCTCTCCTATGCCATACCCAAACGATGGTCGGGATGGGATAATGCCAGAGTCGTTGGCCATACTGCTGACATATCGGAAGCTACAGCGATGCTTCTTGCCGCATTTGAGCAGCAACCACGGCCATCTGACTGGCGTGATGAACTACTGGCAACACCTACCAAACAGACATCACAGAATTTAGAAACGCTGCGTATACGCCTGCAACGCATCAGTGAACAAGCCCCTGAAACACTTTACGCATACTATGAGGCACTCCAGACAGATACCACTCTGGCCACCAGGTATGCGGCAGAACACATGCTGGCATTCCTCGCGCAAATATCGGATGAAACAGGCATAGCCACATATTGGTGTTACACGCAGGGAACCAGCCTTACATTGACCAACCACGACGCAATACATACGGGAGTAACTATTAGACCAACAGCCAATATCAGCTATAGCATCAGCTATACACTCGACCCAGATCGTGCGCCCTGGACTGACGCACAGATTGAAGGCAGCACCCAGTCACTCGACGAAACGATTCATGTGACGGCTGTAGCACTTCGACAAAAATGGCCAAGATAATATCATGAAAGGTGGATCCATGAAAAACCTCTATCGCTTTCGCCAATCCATCATCCTTGTCGCCTGCCTTTTCCTGATCGGCTGCTCCGCAAATGCAAACGAGACCGTAGCAGTAACCTCCGAACTGCCTGAAGGTATCCCTGACATGCAAGAGTGTACCTCTATCGTCCTGCGTACATCTGAGGGCTGGACTATCACCATCAGAAACGATGGGGCTGGCTCATATGGTTTTGGAACCCTGCTAGCCAGAGTGGAGATAAAGCAGGATACCTTTGACTTTGAGCAGATTTACAAAGACACGACCGAAAGGTTGACTGAAGAGCGTACAGATGCTACAGAATCTTACATCGCTGTATCATACTATGCTGCCGGCCAGAGTTCTGCGACCGAATATTATCTCGCTCCTGAGCAGGAGTTACTCCCTGAGCTATTTCTTGTAGCACGCGATAATGCTGTACCTCCAACCAATGAAGTGGAGGAGGACTGGCACAACACCGTTGGGGATTTCTGGAACAATGCTCCTCCTGTTTTACTTGAGCCATAGGATGCAGGAGTGAGGGGATTACATACATATAATCTCACCATACATAAGACGCCTCATAGATTGTGTACCCCAAAACATCAATGCCCTGAGTTTATCACTTTGAATAACAACAAATAGCTTTAGATGTAAGGGGTATAAGATCATGACACCTGAAGAAAACAAACAATTTATGCGGCACTTTGTTGAGCAGACAATCAACCAGAAAAATCTCGCTATCATCGATGAACTGGTTGACGAGGATTTTATCGAATACATACCGTTCCCCGATCAGGGTCCAGGCCGCGAAGGGCTCAGGTTTGCGATTGGAGCGCTCCTCACCGCATTCCCCGACATGCATTGGACCATCGAAGAACAGGTTGCTGAAGGTGAGACGGTTGTCAGTCGTTTTAGCTGGACAGGCACCCATTGCGGTGAATTCATGGGTATTCCTGCAACAGAGAAATCGGTCGAATCGTGGGGCGTGGTGATCGATGTTGTCAGAGACGGCAAGTTCAGCGAAAGCCGTATACTGATGGACTCGCTGGGAATGCTACAGCAACTTGGTGTGCTTCCAACGCCAGATGGGGCAGCATAAGGTACTCGACAATAGGAATACAGGTTTCGTTTGTGGTATGATAAAACCAAGCAATTGTATTGAACCATAGGTTTTCAGCAACGGGACCTGCATTCCCATTGTGTAGCTTAGCCTTTAGCGCACACTTTTGGAGAACAAATGAGCTTGCTACAGAAATATCGAGAAGATACAGCACGCTGGACAGAAAGCGCCTTCCAGCCTGCCAATAACAAAGAGAGAGCAGACTACGACGCAAACGAACAGACTCGGCTGAAGGTCATCCTTGAGCTACAGTACGATCTCAAGGACTCGGATCTTGAACTGGTGCGCTTTCTGTTTTCGCAGGAGATTGCCGCGAGAAGGCATGATAGTTTTCAGGGATGTGGTGAGGCTTTGTCACTAGGAGCGTATCTGCTTGCTCGTTTTCGCGATCCGGTAGACATTCCGCTCTTTGTTCAGGCCAAATTCGCCAACTTCGACACATTCTGTGGCTTTTCAAGCGAATATATCTTTTTCGCACTACGTGAACAAACAGAATCGTATCTGGAGGCCAACTTCCCCAAGGTTCTGCAACAACTCAAAGAGAATGACAGAAGTCTCACTGTCCCAGAGGATCTTGATCAATGGTGGCAATCTGTTGTCAGAACCTATCCCGACTCAGAAAAACACGAAAGCCTGTACTCCCTCTATGAGCGTTCACTCCTACTCGACAAACCAGAAAAGGCTTTACACTATTTTGAACAATGGCTCGCAAAAGAGCCAGAGTCTGAAAGTAAGTTACAACGTATGCGATATGAGTACAGGCAACTTGGGAAATTTGAGCAGGCCGCTGCTGCTACTCGTTTGCTGCTCGATCAGAAGGAGACCCTCTTGGACCAAACCTCTCTGTCCAGCGACCTGGTGGAACTCTACTGTCAGGCAGAGCTATTTGACGAAGCACTAGCAATGGCACGACACCTCGACAAACTACTCGCTCGTTTTGATAAGTGGATTGGCTATGGACTTGGCCGCATGGCAATCCACAATGTCTTCAAACTTGCGCTGGCCCACCCAGACCTACAGGCTGCACGAGCGACCTTCGCCCTGGCGGATAGCTGGTTTGCGAGGAGCAATGATCTCCCGTTTGTTGGCAGAGAGTCCGCCATGCAAGCCGCAGAACGATGTGGTCTGGCAGAGAAAACAGCGTTCTATAGAGAGTTAGCACTGCAAGAACGGGCCAGGATCGATGATGATCTGAGCAGGATCAAATAAGGGCGTTGATCAAATACATACAGAAACAGAGAGCGCACAATGAGCATTCCAGATATCATCACTCAGAGTATCGAACAGCTATCTGACGAGTGCGGAATTGCCCTACAGATTACACGCTACTGGGAGAATGAGTTTGGCCCCGGCTGGTACTGCCGGTTTCACGGTATAGTCCATCAATCCGATCTGCTACAAGTTGAACTTGCCGGAAGTCTGACCATAGCAATCGACCAGCACCACAAAAACGAGATCGACCTGTTTCTGTTCGTCAACGGTGTACGAGTTGGACAGATTGACAATCCACACCAGTATCTTCACCGTCAGGGTAGTGAACCTTTGCGCTGGGATGATCTTGATCCGGGATTTGAGCACCAAAAGACCCTTGCTGCAATCACCATGTCGTATAGCTAACCAAGGCATGCCAGAGCTTCGCTCACATACACCATTGTAGATGCATTTAGTCAGAAAACATTGTACACGGTGAGCCAGACCTGCTACGGCTTACCAAGAAATCTTGCGTACTTCGCGAGCAGGCCACCCACAAGCTACAAACCGCGACTCTTTGAAAGGGTAGAATCTATGTCAAGAACCAGGAAAAGCCTCATTCTTCATCCGTTGCAAGGTTACGCATTGCCCGTTGGACACGCCTTAGCCTGCCTGCAAGATGGACGTAAGCGAACCCTCCAAAGCGTGGCTGAACTGTCTATGAATGATTTAGATGCGAATGTCGAAGGCAGCCCTAACAGCATCGGCTCATTGCTGTATCATATTGCAGGCATCGAGCTTGACTGGCTTTTCGGTGAAATTCTCGAACAAAGCTTTCCTGCCGAATTCCAACCCCTTTTTCCACTCGATGCAAGAGATAAAGATGGGAGATTATCCGTTGTAGCAGGGATTGAACTACAAGCACATCTACAAAGACTAGCATTTGTGCGCGAGGTTCTGCTTGAAAAACTTAAATTCCTTGATGCTGAAGACTTTTATCGACCCCGTAGCTTAAGCAGGTATGATGTCAATCCTGCCTGGGTTTTGAACCATCTGCTTCAACATGAAACAGAGCATCGCAATCAGATCACACAAATACGTCAGAGTCTGCAATGATGACAGACCCACAGGCACAAACTGTGCTCGATAAGGGCTGAACAAGTGCGTGAAGACGACAGCCGTGTGCAAAATCCTAATGCTACCGCCAAACAAGCTGATGTATTGATCTAAAAGTAGACTATGCGTATGAAAATTCCGATGTACAAAGTTGATGCCTTCGCCAGCCGATTGTTCACCGGCAACCCGGCAGCGGTCTGTGTGCTCGACACCTGGCTGGACGACCAGGTCTTGCAGGCCATCGCAGCCGAAAACAACCTCGCAGAAACTGCGTTTTTCACCACCAATGCCGATGGTAGCTACCAACTGCGCTGGTTTACCCCCAGCTTTGAGATCCCGCTGTGCGGTCACGCGACACTGGCGACCGCTTTTGTACTCTTTCAATATCGTGGGCACAGCGATCCTCTTATTCACTTTCACAGCAAAAGTGGGAGTCTGTTTGTCCAGCGTGATAGTGAACGCCTGTTGATGGACTTTCCCGCATATCCAACTGAGCCTGCTACGCTAACTGATGCAATCGCCACGGCGCTGGGTGGATGGCCCAGAGAGTTTCTGCGATCCGGTATTAACTACTACGCCATCTATGAAGACGAAGAGCAGGTACGCGCACTCAAGCCCGATTATGCACGCATGCTGGACCTGATGCGTGGCACCGAGATCATTGGTTTTGTAGCAACGGCACAGGGTCGTGACTACGATTTTATATCGCGCTACCTGGCCCCCGAAGAGGGGACGAATATGACCGAGGACTCGGTGACCGGCTCGATTCATTCGGCGCTGGTGCCACTCTGGGCAGCACGATTGGGCAAAACCAGATTGCACGCGTATCAGGCATCGGCGCGTGGGGGTGAACTGTTTTGCGAATTACGCGAAACCATTGGCAACAGACGCACAATGATTGGTGGGTATGTGCAGCCGTATTTGGAGGGGATTATTGAGGTGTAGGTGAGAATATACACCTGATACATCCTGTGATATTATAGCGCCTACCCTTGTCAGCAACTACAAAGACATGAGGAGCAACGTGTGTCTTCGATACGGACATTTTATCTCCTGACGATCACGCAGGTCTGTTCGCTTATTGGCAGTCTGATGACGAGCACAGCGCTTGGTATACGCATCTTCAATGACACTGGCAACAGTACACCTCTCCTACTTGCTTCATTCTTCGCCGCACTGCCATTGATGATCGGTGGTATCTTCGCGGGAGTCTTTGCTGACCGCTGGCAGAGGCGCTATGTGCTCATCTTGAGTGATACCGGCCAAGCTATCGGCACACTATTGCTACTAATCAGCTTTGCGTCAGGGGAATTCCAACTCTGGCACCTGTATCTCGTCTCCTTTCTCCAAGGGACATTGGGAACCTTCCAACGACCAGCGATGGAAGCATCTGTGACAATGTTAGTCCCCGATAACCACCGTGATCGAGCCAATGCTATTCGGCAAATCACCGGACCAACGGCAGGCATGATTGCTCCCGTTGTGACTGGTCTAATCTACGCATCTGTCGGAGTCATCGGTGTGATGCTGATTGATCTGCTCACATTTGTTGTAGCGGTCACAACAGTCTATCTGGTACGTATTCCACAACCACGCTCAAAGACTCCTGATAGACAGCCATCCATATGGCACGAAGCATGGAGTGGGTTTCAGTATGTGTGGTCGCGACGGGTTCTTTTTGTCTTAATGCTGTACGCGACCATGGTCAATTTTCTACTGGCTGGCCCGATCACCCTCACAACACCATATATCATCACCCTGACAGATAGTGAAACGATTCTAGGAGTGTTGCTCGGACTTATGAATGTTGGTATTGTTGTTGGAGGGCTTGTGATGAGCGTATGGGGTGGCACTCGCCCGCGTATCCATGGCATTATGCTGGGGCTGCTGGTACGCGCTTCTATGCTGGTGCTCTACGGTGTGGCAGATGCTCCACTCACACTGGGGATTGCACTGTTTTTTGTTTTCTTCACCAATGCACTCATTGATGCATCATTCATGTCAATTATGCAGTTGAAGGTCCCACCCCCAATGCAGGGACGTGTCTTTGCGTTGTTGTTTCAGATGATGCAACTTGCAACACCACTGTCATTACTTATCACCGGACCTCTCGTTGATCGTCTGCTGGAACCCGCTGTCGGAAGTCCGCTATGGACCATCGTGACACCGATTGTCGGAGAGCAGCGAGGCGCAGGAATGGGGTTGCTGATGGTCATTGCCGGATGCAGTATGTTCTTCATCACACTTGTCGTGTACTCACACCCCAAAGTCCGTCGATTAGAAAACGATCTGCCCGATTACAAGGGAACTCCCGACGTAGCAAAGGTGTAGTGACAACCTCAGAGATAGCACGGTCAAACAAATATAAGGGGCGCTACATAACCTCTCGATCACGTACATGTATCAGCCGTGGTCTTTATCATCCCCTTTGAAATATTGCTGGATACGATCACCCATATGCTGGATCGCATCCATTTCGTCTTCGCTAAGATGTTGTAAAAAATACTGGTGTACACGCTGCTGATGGTAGGGCAGCACTGCTTCGAGTTTCTCACGCCCTGCATCGGTTAGAAACACATGCACAATACGCCGATCTTTGGCCCGTTTGCGCTGGATCAACCCGCCATCAATCATACGATCCACCAGACGAGTCAGACCACTGGTGCTCATCATGATGTTGTCGGCCAACTGTTGCATGGATAAGCCCTCTTCCGCAGCATACTGATACAACGTCACCAGCACATCGTACCAGGGCATGGGGAGTTGATTGACCTGCTCCATATCTGCACAAAGCTGTTGATTGACCGTTCCAAAAGTTCGGATAAACGACAACCATGTCACGCGTTCACGATCACTCCATACTTCTTTCATGTGTTGATGCACCTGTTCGTATCACAAATATTGTTGCTGTCAATCCTAACACCACTGCCCCCACAAGAAAAGCGCTGTTCCCATTAAATGGCTGAAAGAACACAGGTGAGATAAATTGGCCCAGGAAGAGCGACATGGTGAGCAACCCAAATGCCTGACCCCGCAGAGAAGCTGGTATCAATGGTGCTAACCACCCGGCAAGATTAGGCTGCAACATACCCAGACCAACCCCAGCGACCAACAACCCTACTATAACCATACCATACTGTGCAGACTGGCTTATAGTGAGATAACCGATTGCCATAAATCCAAAGGTCAGTGCAAAAACCAGGTTTGCTGACAATCGAGCGCGGATGCGTTGGAACTGCAATGAAACCAGCGCCGCTGCCAGTGTCATCGCTGCAATCGCGGTACCCACTGATGCCCCAACCACGCCCAACGTCTCCAGAAAAAATGGCAGTTGCGTAGGTACAAGATAGAAGAGTACCATACCGGCAAAGGCAACCAGATAGATCGGTACAATCTGTTGATAGGGCATAGTCGCTTTTGTACCATCTGTATCACCAGCCTGATACTCTGGTTCCGTGATGAATAGCACCACCAGCACCAGGACCAACAGCGCGAGAAGATAAATCAGGAAGGGATAGCGCCAACCAACATCTGCCAGCAAGCCACCCATTTGCAGGAACACCACCCCACCGAACCCAGTGAAAGCCGCTTGTAAACCTACAAATCGATTAAACTCGTCACCACTGAAGTAATCAGCAATCAACGTCGAGAAGCCGCTCATAATGGCGGCGACAGCCACTCCCAGCAAAGCTCGCCCCACCAAAATAGCATACAGCGAATTCAGCACAAAGCCTGATGCCCCGGCCAAGCCATAGAGTAACAATGCACCAATCAACACTGGCCGACGACCGAGACGATCCAACAGCGCACCGGCAAACGGCGCAAACAACGCGATAAACAAAGCCGGTATGGTCAGGGAAAGTTGTGTTAATAACTCAGCATTCGGCACAGAGGCGAATTCGGTACGAATCGCCGGGAGAGCAGGCGAGATCGTTGCTCCGGCCATCACTGTCATGGTGCTCCCCAACAGCAATGTGCTGTTCCTCAGTGTACGTTTCCAATCGCGTGTAGATTGTATTTGAGAGGAGGTCATTTTAGCTTCCTTTATTTATTCAACTTGACAATACTTGTAAATGCAAGTATTGTATGCACAATCATTGTACAAACAATTTTCTATATGTCAATATCTGAAAGGGCAAGAAAATCATGAGTCTCAATACACAAACAGTACTGATCACCGGAGGCGCGGGTGAAGTTGGCGAAGGCATCGTGCGACAGTTTCTGCGAGCAGGTGCAACCGTTATCGTACCATCACGAAACGAGGAACGACTGAGTCAACTCCGAACACTACTCGCCGATGAAGATACCGACCGACTTATCACCAAACAGGCCGACATCAGCAGTATAGAAGGAGCAGAAGCCCTGCGCGATGAAATCGCTGAACTGCAGCATGTGGTAGCGTCGCTGGGTGGATGGTGGCAGGGAAAACCTGTTGTAGAGCTTGACCTCGCAACGTGGCATCATGTCATCGACAATGGTCTGACGGCCCACTTTATTGCTGCACGCACATTCCTACCAAAGATCGCTTCGCAGGCAGGCAGCAGCTACACGATGATTAACGGTGGTGGAGCACTCAATCCAGTTCCTGGCTCTGGCCCGGTATCTATTTCCGCCGCTGCTCAGATCATGCTACAAAAAGTGCTTGCAGCAGAGCATCAATCGCAACCGGTGCGGGTCAATACATTGCTGCTGGCCACCCCTGTCAAAACACGTGCACGCACACAGACAGCACCAGAATGGGTTAGTGCTGATGATGCAGGCAAATATTGTGTGTATCTGGCACAGAGTGATACTGACGGAGAAACGATTATTTTCAGCAACAGCAACCAAACGCCCTAAAAAGCGTTGTCTGGAGCCATACCCCTCACAGCCTACGGGTTTGACGTAATGGGAGTCGTTTGCTACGGTACGGTCACGCATAGGTCGTACAAGCGTGAGGGAAAAGGCATGCATCCCATTCAGAACGAACTGAGTCGCATGGTTCAAACAGGCTTGCCGGGAGCGTTTGTGTACACTGAAGACGCCGATGGCAGGTCACAGTTCTTTACCGCTGGTGTTGCCGATTTGATAACTGGGCGCCGTATGACTCCCGACAGCCGTTATCGAGTTGGCAGCACCACCAAGACCTTCACCGCCGTCATCACGCTACAACTTATCGCAGCAGGCCAGCTAGCCTTCGAGCAGACGGTGCAACAGTGGCTGCCAGAACTACCTGTTCCCAACGCAGAACACCTGACCATCGAACATTTGCTACGGATGCGAAGTGGCCTGTTCGATTTTGTGGACGATCCAGGTCTGCTCAGTCTCGATGCCAATCTCAAACCGCACCGATTATAGGATGTGGTGCAGCTTGGTATCAACCATCCGGCCAGATTTCTGCCAGGAAGTCGGTTTGCGTATTGTAATACCAATTATTGCGTACTGGAGATGATTATTGAGCGAGCAACCGGAAACTCGTTACAACACGAACTGCAGGATCGGATACTCAAGCCTTTAGGGATGCGCCATAGCTGGTATCCTGCTGACGATGACCTGTCGCTTTCTGAGCCGTACATCCGTGGGTACGAACACACCGACGACGGCTGGCGCGAGTGTAGTCAGGTCTTCTTTGGGCGCGGGGACGGTGCGCTTATCTCAACGGCGCTCGACCAATCGCTCTTCTTTCGGGCGTTACTCGATGGCAAACTACTACCAGACGCATTGCTGATCCAGATGATGACCATCGTCCACGACGATCCACCTGCCGATGAGTTGTACGGCCTGGGGCTGATCGCCGACCCACTGCCCATCGGAACGGTATGGGGGCATTCGGGTGGCGGATATGGCTACAACAACTACGCGTATCTGCACCGCGAAACCGGGCGATTCGTCGTGGCAATGATCAATGGTTCGTATGGCTTTACGGTCCCAAGTGGCGAGACAGACCGACGCCCCCGCCTCTCAACGCATCTCAAGACGCTGGCGTTCTCGACAGAATGATCAGCCAACCACCTCTGTACGGCACTAACCTGTCCAGTTGCTGAACAATTCCCCTGCTAATACGCCATCGAGAGCCTCGGGGCCAAGCGGTTTAGGGAGAGCGACAAGAGTAGATTGCCGCAAGCATGTGTAATGAGAAAACAATCCTGGCAGGAGTGATCCATGACGCCAATCGACATCGACCAGTCAGTGCTAACAGCAGTGGTACGCCGTGCCGTAGCGTCGCCGACAGCCGAGCTTGCCTCGTGGCATCTTACACCACTGTCATACCATATAATCATGAGGCTGGCCCCAGACTGAACCATACACCTGGATGCATCGCCACGACGACGACGACACCTACAAATCACCCAAATGTTGAAATGCCAGGTCAAACATTCCATTTAACCTGTGATAAAGGGCTATAGGAGACTTTGTATCCTTTCAAGACCATTTTTCGTTTAATACATACTAACAGTTGAAAAACGAATAAATGAAATAGGATACCGCTATGTCTATTACCATTCAACTGGCACCCTTTGAAAAACGATACATCCTTCACAGCATGTGGATTGCATATGTTCATGAACTTTCCCAATACCATGATGACTTATCTAAAACGAATGGTCTTATAGGCGAACAGGATGATAGTTGTGATCCTGCAGGTTTTCTAGCAGAGTGGTGGGCATGTCCGGGGAAAATGTTCGCCTACTTCATCTGTGTAAGCGAGCAACCTGTGGGCTTTGCGCTCTGTGCAGCCCCACCTTTAGCTGATGGAGATGCGGATACAGTACTGGAAGAGTTCTTTCTTTTCTCCTCCTATCGCAACAAAGGTATTGGTCAGCAGGCTGCAGTGATGCTGTTTGACAAACTCAGAGGCACGTGGCAATTACGGGTCCTGCAGAAGAACACATCTGCGCTGGTATTCTGGCGTCGTGTTCTGTCACAATACACGCATGGTTCATTTCATGAACGGGTCAGAGTAGCTTCGAGTTTTCCGTTGATCGAGTTCAGATTTTCGAGCACACAAGAATGACTCAGCAGACTCAGTTCACAGCCTCTGAGTAGATCAGAGTTTGGCGAACGAAGCCATTCCCACAGCTTCTGGGCATTTGACCAGGGGGATCTGGCCCACAGTGGAAATGGCTTCTTGTATGCTAGCTTGCTTCAGACAGCTAACGGAATAACATAAAACAGAATGGCGAAAAAGTGCAGCAGACTGCCAAGCAAGACAAAGCCATGCCAGATCGCATGGTGATAGGGCAAGCGTCGCCACATGTAGAAGATGGTCCCTATCGTGTAGGCAAAGCCGCCCCCGAACAAGAGTATAAGCCCACCGGTTGGGACAGATGTCAGAAGTGGCTGAATACCAACCACCACAACCCATCCCATCGCGACGTAAGATAGCGTGGTCCAGATGGCCTTCTGACGAATGAGCACGCTTTGTAATGCAATGCCAGCCAATGCAAAGGCCCAGACAATCCCGAACAGGGTCCAGCCCCATGGTCCTTGCAATGTGACAAGCGTAAATGGCGTATATGTTCCGGCAATGAGCAGGTAGATGGCCGAGTGGTCGCAGATGCGAAGCACCGCCTTGGCCCTTGGTATGGGAATGCTATGATACAGAGTTGAGGCCGTGTAGAGCACAATTTGTGTTGCTCCATAGATACAACAACTCACAATATGCCATACATTTCCAAACAAACTGGCAAACACGGCCAGCACAACCAGACCAGCAATCGCAAGGACAATGCCAATCCCATGCGTTACGCTATTGGCAATTTCTTCGCCAACACTATATTTAGGTATAGAAATAGGGGTATTCACCTATAGTACTCCTACAATATGCTGCTAACATATCAGTATTTCTCCAACTCAATCGCCTGTGCAGGAAGATTCCATACAACGGGGAAATAATGTCAGCAGATCCCGCACAGACCGTCATTATACTACTACTTCCAGCAGCTTGGGGAAACTATGGAGGTGTTTGAGAGACAAGAGGCATATATGTATGAGATTACTGTATCGAGGATTAACTCTGGGAGGGAGTGTAGCTGCTCAGCCGCACCAGGATTAAGATGGGTATCAACCCAGCTACGAGGATGCTCAACGAAGGAACGGCGGCGGCTTCCCAAAAGCCCTCGGCAGCCAGCAAATAGGCCCAGATAGCCAGCGTATCCATTCCGAACGGTCGCAAGAGCAGCGTGATAGGAAGTTCTTTCATGACATCTACAAAAACCAGTATCGCGGCAGTAAGCAGTCCTCGGCTGACCAGCGGCAGATGAATCCGCATCAACAGGCGGAATGAACCGGCCCCAAGACTTCGTGCAGCCTGTTCGAGTGTTGGTGTCACGGTCTCCATGCTTGCATCGACGCTGCTATGCGCGACAGCCAGAAAACGCACCACATAAGCATAAATCAGTCCAGCTAATGAGCCTGTGAGCAGTAATCCGCTGATAAGACCCCAATCGTGTATCCAACCATCAAACGCTGTTAGGGTCAGCAGCACTCCCACACCAATCACGGCGCCAGGCATTGCATACCCCAGCGTTGCCAATCGTGCCCCCAACCGTGCCAGCCAACCACCACTCAGCCGTACACTATGAGCAAGGAGCAGCGCCCACAACACAGCAACAAGTGCTGCCAGTGTTGCTAATGTAACAGTTGTGGTCATATACCGTTGGAAAGCAACATTCAATGTGCCACCTGCCCCCTGGTTAGCTAACTCCTCGAATGTCCAGAGTGTCAGTTGCAGCGTGGGCAATACAAAGGCCACGAGCAATACCAGACCACACGCAGCAGTAGCTAGCCAGCCAGACCAGCCACGCAAACGAACCGGGTCTGGACGCGGCGCGTGACCACCGGTCTGGGTGTAGCGGGCCGGTCCACGCAGCGCACGTTCTACCAACAGCAAAATGAGTGCAGCACTACACAACAGAGCAGCTAGTTCCATTGCTGCTGCTCGATTCATCATACCTTCCCACACGCGAAACACCCCTTCACTCAGCGTTGGATAGTTGAAAAAGCGCACCGTCGCAAAATCGCCAAGTGCCTCCATCATCGCGAGTGCTACACCCGCCACCAGAGCTGGACGTGCCAATGGCAGGGCGAGGCGCAGAAAAGTCTGTGTGCGGCCAAACCCCATCAGACGGGCTGCGTCAAAGGTCTGAGCAGACTGCGACCAGAACGCTGCACGGGCGAGCAGATAGACATAGGGATACAGCGTGAGCGTGAGCACGAGCATAGCGCTCCAGCCCGTGTAGATATTGGGAAACCATGCATCTGGCCCAAACCATGCACGCAGGGTGGACTGCACAGGCCCTACAAAATCGAATGTGGCGATAAAGACAAAAGCTAGAATGTAGCCAGGAATCGCAAGTGGTAAGAGCAAAGTCCAATCGAACAGGGCGCGTCCAGGGAAGCGATAGGAGGTTACAAGCCATGCCAACCCAGTTCCTAACACCAGAGTTCCCAGGCCAACTCCCAGCACCAGAAACACCGTGTTACGGATCATCATCGGGAGTAGCGTGGACCAGAGGTGCACCCAGATATCGACAGTTGGGTTGAGTAGTTCCAACGCAACAAGTCCAAGCGGAAACATGACCAGGGCGGTGAGCAGCAGGATAATACCCCGCTGCCCCCACCCCTGCCATACATCCGCTATCCAGCGTGTAGAGCGCAATGGGTCTTGTGCTGTTATGTTCGTCGAACGACCGGGTGCAGAGCCACTCATTAGATGATTATACTAGTTGCTTGCAATTGACTCGTCAAATCCATAGCCTGCTGCTTCTAACAACTGCAATGCAGCAGCCTGGTTCGTGCCATATTCTCCTAATGGAAGCGGATCTACCTCCCACTCGCCAAACTCAGCGATAACCGGATGTACCTCAGCGTCAGGGCTTGCGGGGAATTCGTGGTTGCCACCAGAAATAGTATCGCTTCCAGCACCCTGTCCCTCTGTTGCTAACCACTCCATCAATGTAAAGGCATTCTCTTTGTTGCGTGCACTTTCCAGCACACCCATTGCCACTACGTTGCGATGCACTCCGGTCGTCTCTTGGTTGGCCCAGACGAGCTGGACCGGGAATTCTGCGTTTTCATCCAGAATACGTCCGAGATAATAGTGATTGGTGATCCCAGCATCACATCCCCCCGCTTCCATCGTCTCCAGAATACGCGTGTCGCTATCGATATACGTTGGGCTGTTCGCAACCCAGCCATTGACGATACGTGTTGCTTCCTCTTCACCCTCATTCGCGATGATGCTGGCAACCAGCGCAATCGTGTAGATATGGCTAGCCGGGCGCAAACACAACCGTTCTGACCACTGTGGATCAGCCAGATCAGCGTAGGTGGCTGGGGCTTCTTCCTCACTGACATTGGCCGGGTTGTACATCAGAGTACGGACACGCTGTGAGAGGCCTATCCATTGCCCTTCGGGATCACGCAGATTCTCGGGAATAACCTCCATTACAGAATCTGACTCAATCGGGGCCAGTACGCCCTCATTCGCCAGCAACTCGATACTGCCACCATCAATGGTGATGACGGCATCGGCAGGAGTTTGCTCACCTTCAGCGATGATGCGCTCGACCAGTGATTGGGTTGAGCCCTGAGAGATCAGCACTTCAATCCCCGTCTCCGCAGTGAATCGCTCCATGACTTCCTCAACCGCACCGTAGTGACGTGCTGAATACACATTGACTACCGGATCACCGACTGGTGCAGACGCGGCGGCCTCTTCTTCGGTGGCAGCTTCCTCAGCAGATGCGTCATCAGCAGCAGTATCTTCTGCCGCTTCCTCGGCAGCCTCGTCAGTGGCAGGTTCCTCAGCGGCTTCTTCTGACGCTGGCTCTTCCTCAGCAGCATCTTCTTCGGTAGTGGCTTCTTCTGACGCTGGCTCTTCCTCAGCAACCTCGTCGGTGGCAGGTTCCTCAGCGGCTGGTTCTTCCGCTACAGTGGCATCTGCTTCTGGTTCTGCCGCAGGCTGTCCACTACAGGCGGCCAGAATCAAGACAAGCACAAGACTCAGGATACTCCATAAACGCCATGGGTATACGTTTTGCATCGTCATTCTTTCACTTTCTAGATACACATTACTATGTGCCTAAGAATCACTTCCAGCAGTTCAAGAGATAGCGATCCAAAATCTTGATAAAACCATACCCCTTGCACAAGCAGTATGGCAGCACCAAGAAACAGGCAGCAGTTGCTGCCAGCTATCTCTACACTATTCTTGAACGCCATAACAATACTCATAAGCATATACTAATACTTTTTATATGTCAACATGCTTTCACCTATTAAGTAATATAATCCTTCTTACTTTATACATATGCACCAAGACTTTTTGGCAAGAACAGTATGCTGAGCATGAACTGGCTCTGGAAAGGGAAACACACATTGCTTTCCAGAATCATCCGAGCCATAGGTGGACATTGATTGTGTCAAGTCCGACAATCATATACTTTAAAAACACAGGAATTTATGATGAGAAAAGTAGGTAATACACCTGACATATACTTGAGAAAATAGAACTATGTTATGTGCAGGAGCCCAAAGCTATGAAAACAAACTACATTCTGATTGACTACGAAAATATACAACCGACCGAAATGACCGTTCTCGATCCAGAACAGTTCCATGTAATTCTCTTCGTCGGGGCGAAGCAGCATAAAATTGCGTTTGAGGTAGTATCAGCCTTGCAATCCTGGGGACCACGAGCAGAATATATCAAAATTTCGGAAACGGGAGCCAATACGCTGGATTTTCACATTGCATTCTATATCGGGCAGCTAGCAGCACACGAGGCTGATGCTTACTTCCATATTATCTCCAAAGATAAAGGATTTGACCCACTTATACAGCACCTGAAAGGTAAAAAGATACGAGCAGGCCGACTGGAAAGTATAATGGATATTCCTATTGTAAAAGCCGCCACAGCCCACACACTACCTGAAAAACTAACATTCATTGTCACCAATCTTCAACAGCGTGGAACCGCTAAACCGCGAACCGTTACAACATTGACCAGCACCATCAACACGTTGTTTCAAAAAAGGCTTACTGAAACTGAATTATCGCTCATCATAAAAGAACTGCAAAAGCAGGGATCTATTATCATCAATGATGCGAAAGTTTCCTACACGCTATCTGCATAGTGCTGACTCGTCCCAGTGCATCAGGTTGAGTTATGCCTTGTACAAATCATGCTTCCATGTAGCAGCATGGCTGATATATTCCACACATAATAAAATGGCCTCCCCCTATAAACAACTCCTGCTAAAAGCAGCCCTTCCTTTCAATCTCTTCAGACATTCACACGCCTTTATTCCTCCCAGATATCACTAAAACTCAATTTTCGTCCCAACATATTGTTGTACTGAACTATAACAGAATACTTACGATCATAGTAAGCAATCAGGTGTTTGCTCACTGATATAATCAACATATGACAGTACCCTTTCTCACAACCTCAGATATCACCAAAGCCGTTGGTGTACACGTCAACACCGTGCGCCTCTACGAAGAGTGGGGCTTTCTCCCACCTGTCACACGCGCCGCCAATGGGTATCGCCAGTTTACGCAGCGCCACCTCAACCAGATACGGCTGACACGATTGGCGCTGGTAGGCCCCTATCCGGGCAGCAAACAACCAGTGCTAGATCTGGTCAGGTGTGGTGCAGCGGGAGATCTGGGCGGTGCACTCGAACATGCCTACCACTACCTTGCACAGATTCGGGCTGAGCGCGTTCGTGCTGAAACAGCCACCATGTTGCTGGAGCACTGGCTCAAGGGGGCAACGATCAGTGCAACTCATCAGCCATTGACGATCAAGCAAGCCGCGAAACTGGTTGGAATGCACATGGACACGCTCCGTAGTTGGGAACGCAACGGACTATTGACCATACCACGCCATCCTGATAACCAGTATCGGCAGTATGGAGCAAATGAAATCGCACGCATTCGTGTCATTCGGATGTTGCGTGACGCAGGCTACAGCACCATGACAATCCTACGACTGATTCAGCATATCGATCAGCATGGCTCAGACATTGATGTGTGGCGCATTCTCAACACCCCTACCCCACAGGAAGAAGTCTTCTCTGCCTCTGATCAGTATATGACCACGATTGCCGCGCAGGAACAACGTGCGCTGGACATCATCAAGCTGATCGAAACACAAATATCCCAAGCATAAACCCTCCATTCGCAATCAAACCTTTTAAGATTGTTCTGACGTACTCAAACAGCATAAAACGCCAACCCTCCATTGGCACCCCATAAGGTTATACTGGCGTTGTTCATCCGCTCGAACCTAATCGTTGATAGCTCATAGATACCTGGCAGGGAGGTTTTACCGTGTCGCTGATCACTGTCCATCGGCTTGAGAAAGCATACCTTGTACCCGAACGTGAAGCTGGTTTGTTAGCCTCACTACGTGCACTTGGCCAACGTCGTACTCGCACCATCACTGCCGTCAGCGATCTCACGTTTGAGATTGCTTCAGGAGAAATGGTAGCACTACTTGGTCCCAACGGGGCAGGTAAGACGACCACACTCAAAATGCTTTCGGGGCTACTCCGACCAACCGCAGGTGAGATCAATGTTGCTGGCTATCGGCCCTATGAACGTAACCACGACTATCTGCGTCAGATCAGTATGGTGCTTGGCAACAAAACGCAGATGCGCTGGGACATACCTCCTCTCGATACCTTTAGTGTGCTGCGAAAAATCTATGGTGTTCCACGAACGCAGTTTCACGAGACTCTGGATGAGGTGGTTGACCTGCTGGCGATGGAGTCGCTGCTCCACAAGCCGGTGCGAAATCTGTCGCTTGGTGAGCGGATGAAGTGTGAACTGGTGGCGGCATTGCTGCATCGACCCAAGCTGCTCTTCCTCGACGAACCAACTCTGGGACTCGATGTCACAATGCAGCGGCGTTTGCGTAGCTTTCTGGCCACATACAACCAGCGGCACAACGTGACCGTCATCCTGACCAGCCACTACATGGCCGATGTGGTTGCTCTGTGCAAGCGTGTCATTCTGATCAACGATGGCCGACTGGTGTACGACGGGCTGTTGTCGGAGTTAGCAGAACAGCTTGCGCCATACAAACTGATCCGTGTCACACCACCGCTGGCAATCACCAATGGGACGGTGGTCGAACAAACGGCTGAGGCGCTTACCCTGCGGGTTCATCGCCGCGATGCACCCCACATTGCGGCTCAACTGCTGCAAAACGCTACGCTTGCGGACCTATCGATCCAGGACCCACCCATTGAAGTCGTGCTCGACCAACTATTCAGTGGAGGTAACGTATGAGCGGTTTCCTGGCTCTCCTACGGGTGACGTGGCAAACGTGGCTTGCACAACGGTCATTCTTTTTTCTCTTGGCCTTTGGCTGGATGATCCCACCATTGATCTATCTGTTTGTGTGGTCAACAGCGGCACGAGAACAACCCATTGGTGGTCTCACTCGCGGCGAGTTTGTGGCCTACTATCTTATCCTGATCGTTGTCAATCAGTTGACATATGCACAGACCAACTGGACCGTTGGCGACCAGATTCGGGAAGGCGGGCTGAGCGGCCTCTTACTCCGACCAATGTCACCTATTTTCGACACTATCGCAACCGAACTAGCCGGCAAGGCGGTCTATCTGCTGTTTATTGTTCCGGTCACGTTTGTGCTTGCGCTTATGCTACGCTCGACACTAGACCTCACCCTGACTAACGCACTTGCTTTTGGTGTTGCGCTACCGCTGGCGTGGATGCTGCGCTTTTTATGGGGGTACGCTATCGCTCTGCTGGCATTTTGGGCTAGCCGTGCAGATAGCCTGCTCGCCCTGCAAGATACCCTGCTCTTTTTATTGGCGGGGCAGGTCGCCCCTCTCGCGTTGCTACCGGGCTGGTTGGCAACTATCGCCGTCTGGTTGCCGTTTCGCTACATGCTTGGTTTTCCGGTCGAACTCCTGACGGGGCAACTCACCAGCGATGAGATGTTTTTTGGTTTTGTGCTACAGGTTGGCTGGCTGAGTGTTGCTGCCGGGCTGAGTTGGCTTGGCTGGCAAAGAGGGCTACGACACTACAGCGCGATTGGAGGGTAAGATGCGCTATCTACGTGTGCTAACGGCCTTTTTAAGCGCCTCGCTACAGGAGGAAATGGCGTACCGCTCGAACTTTGTGATCAGTTTATTCAACTCGCTGCTGGCGCTGATAGGTGGTGTGCTAGGGATCGTTGTTGTCTTTGGCCAGATCGAAACCATCCGTGGCTGGAGCTTTGCAGCTACGCTGGCATTGCTCGCCGTCTACCTGTTGCTCGACGCGCTACGGGCGATCTGTTTTGGGCCAAGCTTGAACCAACTGGGTGGCATTGGCGGTGACCTGTGGACAGGACGTTTTGATTTTGTGCTGCTACGACCGCTTGCACCACAGTTCATGGTCTCATGCCAGCGGTGGCGACCACTCGCGCTGCTTGATCTGCTGTTTGGCTTGGTGGTGTTATTTATCGCTCTGGGGCAACTCAATCAACAGATGAATTTCACACAACTGGTCTCGTTTACCATCGCACTCCTGATCAGCAGCACCATTCTCTACAGCCTGCTCCTTCTGTTTAGCAGCCTCGCGTTCTGGAGCAATGGCTTTCTGGTCAACTGGATCTTTGATGGGCTCTTCCAACTGGCGCGCTATCCGATTGGCTTCTATCCAGCGTGGTTACGCCTAATTCTGACCTGGGTGCTACCCATCGGCCTGATGACGACCATGCCTGTAGAGACGTTGACAGGGATTGGTGAGGCCATCCAACTGCCGCTGGCGGGGCTTCTTGCGATCACCGGCTTCATTGTTGCTTCGTGGTTGTTTCAGCGGGGCCTGCGACGCTATGAGAGCGCTTCGAGCTAGTTGATGTAGGTGCTAGACCCACGTCTTACCCTTTCAGTCTCACATCGACTCGTGTTCTCACCCACACATCATCTGCTACCGATACCAAACGGACGCGAGGCATCCGCCACTAACAGGTCGTAAGCCAACTAGCTCTTTTGCAGGTTCCCAGGGCGCAGCACCTGGGCCGGGGGTTGTCAGGGTCTCCGGTGAGCCCCTGACCCTGCCTAAGGAGTCGCCCTCTCGTCACCCCATTGGCGGCGACGCCCTCGCCAGACCACTTGCATAGGAGACTCGTCCTCCAATCTATCTATTACCAGTGACCATCTATTACTCACTAAGCCACATGAGAACCCGACTTACCACATCGAATACACCCCAGAGGCATCCACCTCAACCATTGCTTGTAACACCCATATTCTTTGCGGGTTCCCAGAGCGCCACGCCTGGGACGGGGTTTGTCGGGGGCTTCGGCGAGCCCCTGACCCTACCTAACACACTCTATAAAAACAACCAACATAGCAACAACATACCCACTACATCTCTTCAACAACTTGCGTGTTTGTTATAGATACTTCGCTTGGCGAAGCGCATACTTCTGTGCAAAAATAGTACAGCAAGTTTGCATACTCAAGGAGTATGTCTTATGAGAATCGCCCGATTCGTTCAAGAAACCGATACACCTGCTGGTCGTGCCTTCAATCTCTGCGTACTCGTTCTGATCATCTACTCAATTACGACACTCTCAATAGAGACACTACCAGATTTATCCCCCGCAACACGAGCAGCACTCGACACCTCAGATGTTATCATTACCCTCCTGTTCACCATCGAATACCTGCTCCGGCTGATTACTGCTCCTAACAAACGTGCCTACATATTCAGCTTTTATGGCATGATTGATCTGCTGGCTATCGCACCATTTTATCTGGCACTCGAATTGGATCTCAAAGGCATACGTGCATTGCATCTGTTCCACCTCTTTCTCATCTTTAAACTCATCCGCTACAACAAAGCAATGCAGCGCTTTGGAAAAGCACTCGCTCAACTCAAAGAGGAAGCCATCCTTTTTCTGGTTGCCACCGGGATATTGCTGTATCTCTCCGCCGCTGGAATTTACTATTTTGAGAACGAGGCTCAGCCAGAAAATTTTCAATCCATCTTTCATAGCCTGTGGTGGGCTGTAACAACACTCACAACCGTGGGTTATGGCGATGTGTACCCCATCACTGTAGGAGGCAGGCTGTTCACTTTTGTTGTTTTGATGCTTGGGCTGGGTACTGTGGCCGTTCCTGCCGGGCTGATCGCGTCGGCGCTTTCGAAGGTTAGGACGGAGGAAGCAGAAGAAGAATAGGAAGTGTGATATGATACATACTACCTAAGCCAAGAGATACACAAGAAAGAGATAGCGATATGCCAGTCTCACGCCTCAAGCACATCACTCAGATCGGTGTGGAGCAGATGGGCGATCTCGCTGATAGCCTCGCGAATCCCGCCGTATTACGCTTCGAGAATCTCGATACAGACCTACGACCACCACAAGCTGCCCTCGACTTCACTAAACACGCAGTAGATGACGACAATGCCAATAGCTATCTTCCGTTCTTTGGTCTTGATCACATGCGCCAGGCTGCGGCCACACTGGTCGGTCGTCAATCAGGAAATGAATACGATTGGAAAACCGAATGTGTCATTAGTACAGGTGGGCTGTCTGGCATCTTAAACGTCTTACTTGCGACATTAGAGCCTGGTGATGAGGTTTTGATGACCGATCCAACATATGTTGGGTTGATCAATCGTGTTCATCTTGCCGGGGGCGTGCCACGCTACGTACCACTCATACCATCGGCTGAGGGCTGGCGCCTCGATATACAGGCTTTATCAACGATAGAACCCACATCGATCAAAGCTGCTCTGTTGATGAGTCCATCCATGCCCACCGGATGTGTCTTTACCCACGATGAGTGGCAAGCACTGGTTGATTTTTGTCAAAATGCCGATTGCTGGCTGATCAACGACTCGGCCATGGAACGTATTCTCTTCGATAATCGGCCAGTGATCCATCCAGCCTCATTTTCAGGCATGCGCGAAAAAGTCATTACGGTTGGTTCCGCCTCAAAAGAATACCGCATGATAGGATGGCGAGTCGGATGGGTCGTTGGCCCAGCTCAGATTGTTGCTGATGTTGCGCGTGTGAGTATTAGTAACGTCGTTTGTCAGACAGGGATTGCGATGGGTGCTGTTGCCACCGCTATCAACGATCCAGATGATGGAATCAAAGAATGTGTTGCCGAATGGCAACAACGCCGTGACGTTCTCCTGCGTGAACTCGCCGATTTCACTGTTATTCCACCACATGGGGGATGGTCATTTCTTGTCGACGTTTCTCCGCTGGGACTTGATGGCCCTACGGCATCAAAGCGCCTGTTGGAGTTAGGACAGATTGCTGCAACACCTATGGTCAATTGGGGCAGCGAAAGTACAAATAAGTATGTACGTATCGTCTATGCAAATGAACCAGTTCAACGCTTACACGATGTCGGAACACGCTTTAAGGATGCGTTGACCTGATGTTCGGGAAGATCAGGCGATATCGATATGCATAATGAAATGGCAACACCATGAGAAATATGTTTGAAACACCCGATGATTTCTATCGTTATTTCAAAGAACATATGAAGAGTGACTACCCATCACTCGATAAAAGAACAAACGGCTTTCGGGCAGCACAACTCTGGAAGCAATATCACGACGAGAAACACGAAACCCCAGAACTGCTTCACGAGATTATCAAGACTCTCATGCCTGATCGCTATAGTGGGAGTGGCTTTTTCGCACTTTGGATACTGGTGGTAGGAATTTTTCGCAAACTTCCACTAGAAATGCAAATCGACCTCTGGAAGGAAGTTTTTGATACGAAAAACCATGGGGACAACCCAATCAGTGGTGCTGATCAGATCACACAGATTTTGGCACTGTGGCAACAAGTCAACTCTGATCCCCAAACAGTGCCAGCACTCGTGGAAGTCTTGTATGCACATGATGACCATGAATGGATGAGACTAAGAGCAACTATTAGTTATTGGATGAAACATAATCAACCACAGTATGACTTCTTTCAAATGCTGATGGATCGACATAATGAAGCGATAAAATTAGGAGAGATAATTCCCAAAAACTGGCATACAGCTGATTAAACTTGGTAACTTGAAAAAGCGACAAACGAATTTGCTTTGCCCAATGGGCTATCCGTTGAAGACCTCACGGCAGCAGTAAAACTCGTCGGTCAGCAGTTTGCCATTGAAGCCATTGGAGTCGCAGCATACGATCTACAATACGATTCAGAGGGGCGTACAGTTGAAACCGCAATACAACTTGTTGAAATGGCTGTGGAAACTGTTTCAGGTTGATTGGAGTCTAGAACCTATGGCCATACCAAAAGACATACCTCTACCAGACTTGCTTGAGCAACTCATTCACGAGGGAACCTGGCAACACCCCGGCGATGATGTCTTGCAACATATTGCCCCCTACATCACCGATCCGCTCATCTTTTTGCCAACTCGTGAGATGATAGATCTTGAGAGTGCACAACTGATGGAGCCTGATGAAATAGAGAACACACTGTTCTTCATATATCGTAGCCCCAGTGTTAATGAACCACGCAATCTCCCCTGGACCCACGCAGAGCTTTCCATCAACATCGCGATCAATCAGAGAATCGGCGATGATGTTGCATTAGCGCTTGACTATCGGATTGACCCGAAGGACCCACGAGTCATTGCTACAGACTGGCACGATGAAACGGCAGGGGACCATTGGAGAGAGGTATTACCATGATTTAGCGATTTCTGTAAAGCAATCGGATTGCTAAACACCAGGAGCAAGTTATGACACCCAAAGAAGTCATTCGAGAATGGATCAAAAG
>JBCDFA010000051.1:0-27907 GCA_039178835.1 Chloroflexota bacterium | reverse complement strand
GTACGTTTGTGCATCTACTTCCATGGTTCTGGATCGCTTTCTACTTCCTGTGGCAAGGCGGCCAGTTTGTGATGACCATGCGTTACTACTCGCTGCTGTATGGTTTGCTCATTCTGTTTGCTGCGTGGGGATTGGTGCAGTTGTGGGATCGTGGCCAGACCATACTGAGACGGGTACAGGGGACAAACACACCACTGCCCTGGTGGCGTGTCCGTGGCGCTCACGCCGCGCTCTGGGGCAGTCGTGCTTTGCTGGCCCTGGTGTTTGTGTCGTCGCTGCTGTGGGCCTATGGCTTTACCCGCATCTACACCGAGCCACACTCGCGGATTGAGGCGTCGCGCTGGATCTACGATAATGTCCCGCCCGGCTCGACGATCTCCTCACAGTCCTGGGACGATGCCCTGCCACTCAGCCTGGAAGGACGCAACTATTCCCTCTACACTGGCTGTCAGATGTATCCCTATGCCGAAGATGACTTTACCAAGTATGTCGGTGTTGCTTCGGGTTGTGCAAGTGGGGCAGGCTTGCTCGATCATCTGGATGAGGTCGATTATCTGGTCTACAGCAGTAATCGTGTGTACGATTCAGCAACACGTATGCCGATGCGCTATCCCGCCTTGACTCGCTACTATCACCATCTGTTTGAAGGCGATCTTGGCTTTGAACTGGTTGCCGATATTTATTCCTATCCGACGCTGTTTGGTGTTGAAATACCTGACCAGATTGCTGAAGAAGCTTTTAGTGTTTATGACCATCCCCGTGTCCTGATCTTTCAGAAGACGAGCGAATACTCGCGTGCAAATGCTGAAGATTTGATTATTGATGATATTGCCTGGGGTGAAGTCTACAAAATGCCTTCGGTACGCGCCGATCAGGTGCCGACGGCGCTGCATCTGACAGATACAGAATGGTCATCATATCGTGAAGCCGGAACGTGGACCAATTTATTTGGATCTTCCTTTGTCTCTGAGCGTGCTCCATGGCTGTTCTGGCTCATTGTGGTGCAATTCATCGGCATGGCAACGTTTCTGGTATTCTTCCCGCTGCTCCGTGGTCTCCCTGATCGAGGGTTTGCGCTGTCGAAGATTCTGGGAGTCTTGCTCGTGGCCTACCTTGCGTGGTTGCTGGGCAGCCTGCGGATTATGGCCTTTACCTCGGCCAGTGTGTGGCTGTGTGTCGGCATCCTGGTGTTGATTGGTGGTGCAGTCGGGTGGCGCAATCGTGTCGCACTCTACGATTTTGTGCGGGCGCGGCGTGTAGCGTTGCTTACGGCCGAAGGTCTGTTTCTTACGGCGTTCTTTGGCTTTCTGATCATTCGTGCGTTGAACCCGGACCTGTGGCATCCGGCGCGTGGTGGCGAGAAGCCGATGGATCTGGCGTTTCTGACGGCTGTGCTCAAGAGTCCCTACTTCCCGCCCTATGATCCGTGGTTTGCCGGTGGCTACATCAACTACTACTACTTTGGTTTTGTGTTTGTGGGTGTGCTGGTCCATCTGACTGGCATCGAGCCAACCGTCGCCTACAACCTGGCCGTCCCGACGATCTTTGCGATGACGGCGATGGGGGCGTGGGGTGTGGCCTACAACCTGATTGCACGCGCCAACCTACCTGTACGTTTCGGTGAGCGGATTACCAAAGCCGTTGCATCGTTCTGGGTCTATGAGCGTCGTGCGATTGCAACGGGTGTTATTGCAGCGGTGTTTGTGGTGCTGTTGGGCAATCTGGTACAGGCAGCCTGGTTCCTGCCTGGTTCTGCTGATCCCACGCAGCCACTCACTGGTGGTGCAACCCCTGCCACCTATGCGGCCCAGCAAGAGGACCGTGGGCGTTCCGAATGGGCATTCTGGGATGCGACACGCATTGTGGGTATGGCGCTCGAGGATAGTGTGATTAACGAGTTTCCTTTCTTCACTTTCCTTTTTGGCGATCTGCACGCCCATATGATCGTTTTGCCACTCACACTCCTTGCGCTTGGGTTGATGGTAGCGCTGGTCCGTGTGACGCACGAACGACGGCGTACTGGCGGTGAACACAAGCTCTTTTTGTACTTCCTGCTGCCGTTGCTCGGTCTGGTAATCGGCGCGCTGCGTGTGACGAACACCTGGGACTATCCGGCGTATCTTGGTCTGGCCATACTGACGTTTGGTATTGTCGCGTGGGACCGCTGGCAGCGCGGTGTGGCGCTCCGTCTGGTATTGTGGCGCTGGGCGCTGAGTGGCGTAGCGCTGATTGTGTTGAGTAGTATCTGGTTTTTGCCCTTCCTGCAAAACTTTGCAACCGATTATGCTGGTTTTCGCTTGTGGGACCAATCGGGTACCCCCATCAATGAATTTTTGTTGTTGCATGGACTCTGGTTCTTCCTGATTGTGAGTGCCGGCGTTGCACTCTATCATCACGTAAACGGGCTGTCGGCGTCGCTGATGCTGGCTGGTGCTGGCATGATTGTGTTGTGGTTGCTGGGCGTCGTGGCATTGCAGATGAGCGTTTTGTTTATTATTGGCCCGCTAATGTTGCTTGCGTTCTGGTTGATTGTCGATTGTCTGATGTATCGACCCGACACCAAGACAATGCCCATGGCGCAGTTGCCCCAATCTTTTGTGAATGAATATCAAACAGGACGCCATACTCCCGAGCTACCAGACTCGCGCATCACCAGACCAACCACTGCGCCACGGCGTCGCACCAGTCCGCTGACACTTCTGCCGATGTTCTGGGCGATGGCCGGATTTGGTCTCTTGCTGCTTCCCGAACTCATCGTCGCACAGGGCGATATTGGCCGCATGAACACGGTCTTTAAGTTTGGGATGCAAAGCTGGGTGCTGTTTGCAGTCGTCTCGGCGGTTGGTGTCGTGTGGATGTGGCAGCATGTCCGTGGTTGGCCCATACTGGCCAGATCTGGCTGGCGTACCGCAGCGGTGGCACTCATCCTGGCCGCACTGGTCTATCCGCTCACTGCAACTCCGGCACGTCTTGCCGACCGCTACGATACCGACATTGGGCCAACGCTTGATGGCACCGCGTATATGCAATCCGGTGGTTGGGCTGAGAATGGCATCTCTTTCGATTTTGATGAGGACGCCGATGCGCTGGCCTGGATGCGTCAGAACATTACCGGAACACCGATTGTGCTTGAGGCGCATACCGAAGGCTACCGCTGGGGTAGTCGGGTGTCGATCTACACCGGTCTGCCTACGTTGCTCGGGTGGCCCTGGCACGAGACCCAACAGCGGAGTGTGGCGCAGGTGACACCAGTGCTCGATAGTCGTAAGGCGATTATTGAGCAGCTCTACACCTCGCCTGACCCGCTTGAAACACAACGAATACTCCAATTGTATGGCATTGAGTATATCTATGTGGGGCAGCTAGAGCGTGCGTTGTATGATGCGTCTGGTCTCGCCAAATTCGATGAGATGACTGCTCAGGGTCTGGTTGAGAATGCCTACACCACCGGCGGAACAACGGTCTACCGCGTGCCTCCATCCGGCGAGCCGCCTGCTGTGGTAATGACCACGCTGCCAGTTGAAGCACCAACGCTCACATCTGAGCCGGTGCGCTCACTTGAACTGCCGGTCAACCTGTTGCCAGCAGTTGATGAATATGCCTGGAATCGCCTGGCCGATTCAGAGGCTGTTGCGGTGTTCTTGTGGCTACTGACCAGTTATGGCCTTCTGTTGCTTGGGTTACCATTGGCGGTGGTGGTCTTTGGTCGCTGGCGCGATGGCGGTGTGGCCTGGGCACGGCTCATTGGCTTGTTGCTCGTGGGTTACGCGGTATGGATGCCGATAAGTTTGCGTCTGGGGCAGTATGACCGACTGGGTCTGACCCTTGGTGTGCTGATCGTGCTGGCGCTCAATGCGGCAATCATCGTTTGGCTTGGTCGCAATTCGGCTCAGGAGTTGGTTAGCTCAGAGTCGCAGTCGGACAATCCGCCTGTCGGTATTGGCTCAATAGGTGCTTCCTTCAGGCAAGGTTTGCGTTTCCTTGGGGGGCATCTCCGCGCCCGCAGCAAATCCATTCTGCTGGTCGAAGGCCTCTTTCTCGCCGCATTTGCCTTCCTCACGACGGTGCGGTTCTTCAATCCTGATCTGTGGCATCCCACCTGGGGTGGAGAAAAACCATTTGAATTTGGGTTCCTGAATGCGATATTACGTAGCCCAGTGATGCCGCCCTATGATCCGTTCTTCAGCGGCGCACACATCAACTATTATTACTATGGACTTTACCTGGTGACATTGCCAGTCAAAGCGACTGGAATCCACCCTGCGATTGCCTTTAATCTGATTGTGCCCACGATCTTTGCAATGACACTGGCCGGTGCCTTTGCGTTTGTGTTCCATCTGACCAAGCGTGTGCGGTATGGCCTTATCGGAGCTGCATTCGTCGCACTATTTGGCAATCTGGCAACAACTATTCCTACTGAGGGTGGCTGGTCTCAGGGCCTTGAGCCGGTCTTTCGCGAACTCTCCGGTGGCTTGGCTGGCGCGTTTGATCGTATGGGTGATTGGTTTATTGGCCCCAGTCGTGTTATTCCTTTTACGATCAACGAATTCCCCTTCTGGAGTTTCCTGTTTGCCGATCTGCATCCTCACACGATTGCGTTGCCGATCACGTTGCTGATGATGGCGCTGATCTATCGCTTCTTTGAGCGAACTGGCTCTGTGCGTGACGACAACCAGCCATCCCTGGATCATCAGCGGTTTGCGACGGGGCTGCGCTGGTCCCTCACCACGTTGACCCTTGGGACACTGGCCGTGACCAATTCGTGGGACTTCCCCACCTACGCTTTGTTGCTGACCGGCGCGATGCTTGGAGCGGTGTGGCTCAGACCTGCACGATTGGCTGGCTCGGAACTGGTGTCGCGCCTCTTCCTCGCGGCGGTTGCTGCCGGGGGTGTAGCCGTTGCAGCACTTGCGATCTATCTGCCATTCTTCCAGAATTTTGGGGCGCAGGTGAGTGGTGTTGGACTGGTTGCCGATGGAACCCATATTACGCGCTATGCCCTGTTATATGGCATGTTTCTGGCTGTGTTGCTCGTCGCGTTGTTTGGGGTGCTCTGGCGCTTCATGGGCGTGTACAACCAGCAGCGTGAGACAACCGTATCCGCTGCACCAAAGCCACTGAGTACGGATGATCGCTATCCGGGCGTGCTCGGGTTCCGTGCTGCACTATCTCCAACACAATGGTTTCGTCCCACGGCGACCCAACTGCGTGTGGTGCTGTTTGCAGTTGTGGCGCTGGTTGGCCTATTTGCCACAATCGAGCCGGTCTTCGGGTTAAAGCTTGTGCTCACTGTGCTTATTGTGGTCGGGATGTTTGTGTTGCTGTCGCGTGATCTTGCGCGTGCAACATGGTTCGCGATCTGGATGGCAGTTGTCGGTTGGATGGTCTCCCTTGGCGTCGAGCTTATCTTCGTTCGCGATCATCTGGCCGGTGGCGATTGGTACCGCATGAACACGGTCTTTAAGTTCGGTCTTCAGATCTGGATGTTGCTGGCCGTCGCTGCAGCGGTGATGTTGCCGCATGTGTTGCGCGGTCTTGGCCGGGCAGGGGTGTTTGTTGAGTGGGTTGGTTGGACTGTGTTGATGTTCCTGATGCTGCTTTCGCTTATTTATCCGGTGATAGCAACACCTAACCGTATCGCCTATCGCTTCCCTGAGTCTCCGCCGCCAACGCTTGATGGTCTGGCATTTATGGAGCGTGGCACATACAACTGGGAAGGCAATGATATTCGTTTGGGCGCTGACGGTGAAGCGATCCGCTGGCTGAACGAGAATATCGAGGGAACCCCCATTGTGCTGCAATCGAGCCACGAGTTCTATCGGGCCTATGGTGTACGCATCGCCGCCAACACGGGATTGCCTACTGTCATCAGCCCACTCCACGCAAGTGAGCATCACGATGGTAGTCTGGTGGCAGAACGCGACCGTGACGTGCAGCAGATTTACAATACGACCGACGTGAATGAGGCGCTTCGATTATTGGCCCAATATCGTGTTGATTATGTGTACGTCGGGCCGTTTGAGCGTGCAGCTTACGCAGAAGAAGGTATTGCGAAATTCGAGACACTGACCGACGCCTACCTTAGTCTGGCATATAGCAATGACGAGGTAGCTATTTATGCGGTGAATGACAGCATTGCAGGTGCCGTGGTGGCCGACAGTTCTGTGCAGGAACCGCAGCCAGTTGTGGAACCACCAACCGACGATCAAACGCTATCGGAGATCGAAGATCTGTTGGCGCAGGTGGCAGCAGACCCGACCAATGGTTCCCTTGCCTTTGGTCTTGCCCAACACTACTACATGCTAGGGCAGTATGAGGAGGCTGCTGAGGTGTTGGCAGCCGCTTCCGGTGCCAATCCGCAAGATGTCGCTCTGCACCATTTATGGGGGGATATTCTCCGTGACAGTGGGCGTTTTGAGGAGGCAGAAGAGGCGTATCGTCTCGCGGTAGATGCCGATCCCAGTGTGGGTAATTATAACAAGCTGGGTGTCGAAGCGCTCGAAATGGGTTTGCTGGAAACTGCTGAAACAGCACTGGTACAGGTCGTTGTCACCGATCCCACTACCTTTGAAGCATACTATCATCTGGGCCGTGTGTACGACCAACAAGATCTGTCTGAACTGGCCATCGAGAATTATGAACGGTACTTGGAACTTGCGCCGTCTGATCATCAATTTCAGTCCGTTGCCGCTGCAGCACTTGAACGACTACGCTAGGTGAGATACATTTTATGTTCACAGACATTTTTATCTGGTGGTTCGCTATCCAGGCACTCGGGTTGATTGCGCTGCCACTGACACATGTTGTGTTCAATGCCCTGCCGGATCGTGGGTATGCCTTTAGCAAAGCGCTGGGTCTGCTACTGACCGGCTATCTCGCCTGGCTGCTTGCGATGCTGGGGCTGGCACCGTTTGGGGTGGCACTACTCGTGGTGTGTGCAGCGCTGATAGGTGGGGTTGGTCTGTTGGCCTTGCATCGCCAGTGGAAGGTTGCTCGTACGCCGCTGTTCCCACGCCTCACTGATCTTATTACCTATGAAGTCGTGTTTGTTGTTGCATTGCTATTTGTTGTCGCGATTCGGGCGAACAATCCTAATCCATGGGGGACAGAGCGGCCCATGGATTTTGCGCTATTTAATGCGATTCGACAGAGCGCCATGTTTCCACCCCATGATCCATGGCTGTCGGGCTACAGCATCAACTACTACTATTTTGGCTATCTGTTGATGGCGGCAATGTCGTTGCTGACTGGTGTAGAGGCATCGGTTGGGTACAACCTTTCGCTGGCACTGGTCTTCGGGCTGACGGCGTTGGGCATTGTTGGGATTGTCTTTAACCTTATCCGTGCCACTGATATGACTTCACATTCCGCTAGTGATGAACCGGAGGAGACTCCCAAACAACAGATATGGCCACGGATATGGCGACCACTCGCCGGTATTTTGGCGGTGATTATGGTGTTGGTGGCGGCGAATCAGGGTGGTGCACTTCAGGTGATGAGTGGTTCCCAGATGATTCTGGCGCTCGAAGGCGATGATATGGCCCGTGCTGTTGCCAATGGTCTGGGCACACGTGAGCCGCTCACGTTGGATCGACCATTCAACGGATGGAGTTTTGATGAAACAACAGCCATAGAACCACGTGATATGGTGGCTGAGTTCAACTGGTGGGAGCCCTCACGAGCCTTGTGGGATAGCTTCCCCGACCCGGCCAATCTGGGTGCTCAATCAGAGCGGCGCTATACCATCACCGAGTTTCCGCTGTTCTCGTTCTGGCTGGGCGACATGCACCCCCATGTGATGTCGTTGCCGTTTGTGCTGCTGGTGGTGGCGTTGGCCCTTAACACGATGGTACGCCCTGTCTTACCTGCCTATGCTCAGGGTTTGCGTGGTTGGCTTGAGTTGATTGTGGCTGGCATCCTCATTGGTGGGTTGTATATTACCAACAGTTGGGATTTGCCAACATATCTGTTGTTATTTGTCGTCGCGCTGTTCTTGCTTCATGTGCGCTTGAGTGTGCAACAGCAGACAGAGACAGTACAACCCGCTGGAACCGTGTTGCCATCGTTCGCCGCATTGTCATGGAAGCCGTATCTGAGCCAGACTGCCCTGGTTGCCGTAATGGCTTTTCTCCTGTTCATACCGTTTTATCTGACGTTCCGTTCATTGGTTGGTGGGAAAGAGCCGCTTATTGATCTGCCTGTCTTTGCGACCATCACACGTACCATTGGTTTTGTAAACTGGACCAAAACACCGCTCCATTCATTTCTGATTATCTTTGGTCTGTTTCTGGTGCCGTTGCTGGTATATGTGGCTGCCCAGTGGCGTGTGGTCTTTGCTCAGGTGTCCAGTTCTCTGGCTTTGGTGCGTGCCGATGCCGCACAGCAGGAAGACCAGACTACAGAGGTCGATAAACAGGAATGGAATGTCTTTCGCCTAATGCCCTGGATGTTGCTGCTGGTGTTGGTATTTGGCGTTCTGATAGGTTTTCCGCTGCTGTTTTTGCTGCCTCTGGCCGTCTATGCCATATTGCTTGCATTAGCGAAAGTGCATGAGCCGGTCACGTCCTTTGTGCTATGGGGCTTTGCGCTGGTGTGTTTTGTCTGTTTTGGCACCGATGTTGTGTATATTCGTGACACGTTTGAGGGCCAGAGCACGCGTATGAATACCATTTTTAAGTTTTACTATCAGGCCTGGGTAATTTGGGGTGTGCTGGCTGGCTATGCATTGTGGTGGCTGTACGGACGCTACTTCTCGCTGCGTCGTGTAGGTGGCTACCTCTTTCCGCTGATATTCGTCCCGTTGCTGGTTGGTGCGCTGGTGTATCCCATGCTTACTGCTGGAAAAATGTTTCAAGATCCAAACTGGATTGGTCTGACGGGTGAAACGCCACGTCAGAACACGTTGGCCGGCGCGGCTGCTATCGAATGGCTGCGTACCAGTGTCGATGGCGATGTCGTTATTCTCGAGGCGGTTGGTGGGGCCTACGATGGGGCTGGGCTGGGCGTCGGTGGTGTGTCGGCCAGCACTGGCTTGCAGACGGTGCTGGGCTGGCCAGGGCATGAGCGGCAGTGGCGTGGTGGCGATCCACCTGTGCTGGAGGAGATTGGCGTCCGTGAGGCGGAGGTGGCGACGATCTACAACACGACCGATCTTGAAGAGGCCCGCCGCTTGCTCCAAAAGTATGCGGTCGATTATGTGTATATCGGCTATGCGGAACAGAATACCTATGCTCCAGAAGGACTAACCAAATTCGGTCAGCTTGGTACACCAGTGTTTCAGCAGGATGAAGTGACGATCTATGCAGTATTGGGTGCAGTGCGGGCTGATCGCTAGCAGATCGTAAGAATATACTGAGCAATGGTGGTTTTTCGTATCGATGGTATCTGCGATGCCAGAGCGAAAATACAACGAGACTACGAGCATATATCGCAAGACCGCAAGGCCTTCTTAATCTCTTCTTCATACACTGCTAACTCACACACAATAAAAGCGTGCTACACTTTCACTAAATCTAGTTAAAAGAATACATAGTAGTCAAGTTATAAAGTTGTTGCAATGCCGCGAAGCATCTTCGAACTATTTCTGAATGTCAGAAATAAGATCAGGTCGTTTCGCAGTATTTGAACGTCTTGTCTCATACGGCACACTCTATTAGTAGAGGAGTATACTGTGGCAAGTGGCCTGCGCGCTGTGATGCATCCAGTGATCGCGTGGTTTCCTCGACGTATCTTTTTTAAATGGCGTACCGCGAGCATTCGTACGAAAATTCTGGTACCACTCACTCTCCTGATGTTACTTTCCGTCCTTGGTACAACGCTTGGTTTTATCATCAGTACTAATACGACTCGTAACAGTATTCTTGATGGGCAGATTGCCGGTGATGGTAGTCGCCTGATCGATATGTTATCGCGTCGTGAGGAAGAGTTAACTGAAAGTGCTAGTATCCTTGCACAGGATAGTGTGCTGATCGGTGCGCTGGAGCGTGACCAGGTGGGGCGAGATGGAAGTGAAGTGTTAGTCATTGATGGGCGTGCGTTGCAGGTCCGCACTCGCTTTCGTCTTGATCAAGTGTTGGTGTTGAATGCAGACAATCAAGTTCGTGTGAATATTGTGACTCAATCGTATTTGAGCTATCTGAATGATACCGAACGCGATCAGCTACTGGCGCCAACTACTTCGGCTGAGACGATGCTGGTTCAATCCGAACAGTCATCCTTGCTGGTTGGCCGTGCGCCGGTACGTACAGGTACAACTGAGCAGTCTGGAGAGGTTATTGGCACCGTCTATACATTTCTCGATGTGTCCGAAGAGTTGTCACGGTTGCGTCGAGACCTGGGATTGCAGTCTGAAGTGCAAATTGCAGACGGCGAGCCCATTGCAGCAACGTTACCTTTGCTGGAAGAGCAAACCCTTGTTCGCGAAGAGCAGGTTGAGCTTGCGGCTGCCAGTTATCGTACCCGCATGTATGATGTGATGCTTGGTTCACAGCCAGTCCAGATAACGCTGTTGCGGAGCGAAGAAGAGAGTAATGCTATTGTCGGAGCCGGTTTCCAAGTGATGTTGCTGAGCAGTGGTCTGACCTTCCTACTGTTGCTGGGGTTAGGCATCTTTCTGGCACGGAGTTTCACGCAACCTATCTTACAACTTGCCGATGTGGCTGAGGCAGTTGCAGCTGGTGATCGCTCACGTCGGGCCAATCTTACGGATGAGGATGAAATTGGCCAGCTTGGACAGTCGTTCGATGAAGCGACCGAAACGATTGTACATCTCCTTGATGAACAAGCGCACACCTCTGGTGAACTGCAAGCTATTCTCCAAAGTATTGCGGATGGTGTGGTGGCTATCGATGCTCAGGAACGTATCGTCTTGATCAATCCTATGGCCGTCCAACTACTTGGCCAACGTTCAGGAACGCTGGTTGGTCAACCGTTAGATACCCTCCTTGATGTCGAAGATCCAGCCTTTTGCGCTGACATGCAGCGTATTGTAGAGCAACTGAAGCACACACATCAAGAGAATGAGATTACTGATGAGAAGCAAGTCTCGTTGGGAATGCGTATGGTCAGCTTGCGAAGTGCTCCCATCGTGACATCAAGTGGCACGTGGATCGGTTCAGTGATGGTGTTGCACGATATCACTCGTGCAGTCGAAGCTGATCGTGCTAAAAGTGACTTTATTGCTACCGCATCGCATGAGTTGCGTACACCGCTCGCGGCAGCCGTTGGCTACCTCGATTTGTTTCACCTAGATGGAATAGAACAGTTGACTGGGAATCAACGGTCTGCATTTGATGCTATCAAACGCCAGACCGACACACTGGTTTTGTTAACTAATGATCTATTAGAGATGGCACGAATCGAGCGCGGTGCAGTTCGGGTCGAACAGCGCTGGGTTCAGCCAGCTTCCACTATTGATGAGGCATTAGTTGGTTTACATGCCTTGTTCCAGAGTCGTGAGATGCATCTTGTGTGTGACATTGAAACAGAGTTACCACCGCTCTGGATCGACGCACTCCATCTTCGTCGGATCTTAACCAATCTCCTCTCCAATGCCCTCAAATATACACCATCTGATGGACTTATCGTTGTACGTGCACACGAGGTCGAGGATGTGGCAGTTTTGCCGAGGCCCCTCTCCCATGACCCATGGCCACATGCAAGCCCGCATTCGATTGTGATTGAAATCGAAGACAACGGGGTTGGTATTCATTCCGATGATCAAGACAAAATCTTTACACGCTTCTACCGCGCACGCAACTCGTTGAGTGTTCAAGCTGGCGGAACAGGTCTTGGGCTCACAATTACGCGTGCGTTAGTATTACTCCATGGTGGTCAGATCGGCTTTCGAAGTGCTGAAGGTCAGGGAAGTTGCTTCTGGGTTCGTTTTCCGATACACGTGGTTGATTCACTTCAGAATAGGGAAGTCAATGCATCTGAAGCTCTCTACTTTCCAAAAAACAAAAGTCCATGAACGATATAAGCAGCAGGTTCGTCTCTATTTTCAACATCAGGCTGTCTGGCTGCTCATGGTGTTGCTGATCTCGCTGGGGCTCGTGGCATGTGCACCTGGTTCAGCGAGCGATGAGCGTGGTACTCCTGTTGCACCAACTGAATCGGCAGCCGGGCGTCTGACCTTTGCCGGTAGTACCACTATGCAGCCATTGGTTGAGCGAATGGCTACACCGTATCGTGAGCAGTATCCCAATGTCGAGTTGGAGATAGCCGCTGGCGGGTCAGTTGTTGGTATTAATGCGGTACAAGATGGAAGTGCAGACATTGGTATGGCCTCGCGTGAGCTGCGAGACGAGGAAATGATGCCTGGTGTGGAACGTTATCATGTGGCATCTGATGCGCTTGCTATCATTGTGCATCCTTCTAATCCAGTGCGACAGTTAACGTTTGATCAACTGCAGGGTATTTACACTGGCGAGATTACCAACTGGCAAGAAGTTACGGGCCAGGACAGTGCTATTATCCCAGTTGTTCGCGAAATCAGTTCAGGAACGCGTGGAGCCTTCGATGATATTGTGCTTGGTGATCTTTTGCTGACGGAAGCGATTGATGTACAGGTAACGGCAGGGGAAGTTGAAGCACGTGTGGCCAGCCGTCCTGATGCTATTGGCTATGTTGGTTTTGGGAATATCGGGAGTGATGTGGTGGTGATTGCGATCAACAACGTCGAACCAACGCCAGAGAGCATTCAGAGTAGCGAATATCCTCTGCAACGTCCACTGTTACTGCTTACCGGCTCACTAAGTCGTGAACTATCACAGTCATTTGTCGATTTTGCACTCAGTCCAGAAGGTCAAGAGATTGTTAATGCTGAAGGCTGGGTACCAATACAATAGTGCCCTATTGTTGTGTTATCGCAATTTCGTTGATTGGTACAAGCCAGGTTGCCTCACCAAACGGCTCTTCCTGTAATGTGATTTGGAGCGTCATTGCGTTTAAGCTTGCTACACGATCAATAACAGCAGTACCACGTTGACGTTCGCCTGGTTCGGTGCGAAGTTCTTCAGGTTCCGATTGATCATCAATAATAAAGTATTGGTTGCCATGGTTGTCATAGATAGCAATGTTTTCGTTTGTTAAGGGCAACGCAGCAACATCGTCGGTCATATTATTTTGTAAACTCCACGAGAGTGTCATCTGGTCGCTACAGAAGGACACCTCCTCAAGTGTTACCACCACATCTGGCCGTAGATCGGGTGCTGCACCAATGGCGCCAACATTCTCCCAAATCTCAGGATTGTTGGTCTGTCGGCGTCCAACCAACTGAAAACCTGACCAAACGCAGCTCGGCTCAACCGACACAGCACCCGCTCCCTGCATACCTGCTGCTGGTCCCGTAGGACTGATGAGCGATTGATTGGGTTGGTTGACGATGGGGATACTTGGTTGGCGAAAGACAAGGACTATGGCCAACACGAGCGCCAGTGCACCAAATGTAACGGCTGCGCGTCCGGGCCAGGTTGCCAATGTGGTTCGTACACGAGACCTGAATGATGGTTGTGGAGTTGTCGCAGGAGAATCAACATCTATTGCTGTGGTTGTTGCAACCGATGCGGTTTCTTCTGCTTCGGCGTCTGCTTCGTCGGGTGTCTCATCCCAGTTTGGAAGTACGCCCTCAATAAGTGAGTTGATTTCGTGCCAGCGTGTACAACTCAGCATTTCAGGAATAGCGAGCATCTCTTCTTCATTCAAATCTATCTCTGATGAACGCTCTGTGACGAGAAATGCCGGTAGTTCATCTAGTCCCTTCAACTCAACTTTCCAGTCGATATCGATATGTGATTCCTCTTCGATAGTGGGGGCAATCACAACTACTCGTTTGCAGGTGCGAAAATTGATCGAGGAAAGTTTATTGGGAGAGAGAAAATCGTTACGCCGCTCATTCAAGAAGTTCATGAGGGCATAATAGTAGGCAATAACCTGATTGTAGGGATTTTTACGACCAGGATTGAGACGTTTGCGGATGCCATTCGCACTCTCAACATACCAGGGGCCGTTGACATCACCAAAAACCTTGCCATCACAATGTTTGAGTTCAATGATAAAGATGGCCGTTGGTTTGATAATTACCAGGTCAATAGCACGACCACCAACACTAAAATTGGCCAGAATAAGATATAAACCATCAAGGCGTTCGAGACCATTTGCCAGAGCTACAATGGCACGCCGTTCATTGGGATGTTCTGGTTTCTCACCAATCCAGACTTGTACTGCCACTGCGGACCTCCTTCCGCAGCTCAACTTGCTTGGGTGAGCTTTACTATGAGTTGGAATCTATGATCTTGCTCGACCCAGTGCTTTCTGGCTCATTCGCCTCAGCCACACGGCTGATGTCACCTAGGGGTCGTTATGTCCTTCTATTATCCTCTATCTTGTATGTTTGTTGGATGAAAGGTAGCTGATAAATAGAATACAAAATAGCTTCCAAACGTTGTGCTTCTGCCATTATGCAGCTGGATCTGCTTCCATTGCCAGCGTTCGTCGCAACTCAACGACTTGGTCGCGCAGAGCTGCAGCTTTTTCAAACTCAAGATCGCGTGCTGCGGTTTTCATCTGTTTTTCGAGATCTTTAATGAGCTTCATAATCTCATCTTTGGGAATGGGAAGCTCTTCCTGGGGCTCACTCACTTTGTATTCGGCCCGTTCTTCTGCCACTTTCCGCACTCTATCGGTAAGATCCCGAATCTCTTTGATAATACCCATTGGTGTGATGTTGTGTTCCTGGTTGTAGGTTTCTTGTAGTTCACGCCGTCGTTCGGTCTCCCGGATAGCCATCTTCATTGAGTCGGTCACCTTATCACCATACATTAGGACGGTTCCATCGACATGACGTGCTGCGCGTCCGATAATCTGAATGAGAGATGAACCGGAACGTAAGTATCCCTCTTTGTCGGCATCAAGAATGGCAACCAGCGATACTTCTGGTAGGTCGAGGCCCTCCCGCAGGAGGTTGATACCGACTACTACATCGTATACACCCAGGCGGAGGTCGCGTAGAATCTCGACTCGCTCAATCGTATCGATATCAGAGTGGAGATAATGTGTTCGCACCCCCATCTCGCGGAAGTAGTCGGCCAGATCTTCGGCCATCCGTTTTGTGAGGGTCGTTACAAGTACACGTTGTTTGTTCCCCACACGTCGCTTGACCTCGCCAAGCAGGTCATCGATCTGCCCCTTGGTTGGCCGTACATGGATCACTGGGTCAAGGAGACCTGTCGGACGAATGATCTGTTCAACAACCTGTTCTGAGTGTTGCATCTCGTAAGGCCCTGGTGTTGCCGAAACATAGATAGCTTGGTGAATGTGTTGTTCAAACTCTTGAAATTGCAAAGGACGATTATCCAGTGCTGAGGGGAGCCGGAAGCCGTAATCGACCAGCGTTTCCTTCCGAGATCGGTCGCCATTGTACATGCCACGCACCTGTGGAAGGGTGATATGCGACTCGTCTACAAAGAGCGTAAAGTCATCAGGGAAGTAATCGAGTAACGTCCAGGGGGTTTGGCCAGGAAGACGTCGGTCCATGTGGCGTGAGTAGTTTTCAATACCGGAGCAATACCCCATTTCCGAAAGCATCTCAAGGTCTTGTGAGGTACGCTGTTTGAGCCGCGCAGCCTCAAGAACGCGCCCGTTTTCCTCTAGCCATTGGACCTGTTCCGTCAGTTCTTGTTGAATATCTGCGACAGCGATAGACAATCTTTCTGTGGTGGTGACAAAGTGTTTGGCTGGGTAGATCTCAATCGAGTTATGCTGGGTCAGTACCTCCCCCGTTAAGGGGTCAAACTCGGTGATACGGTCGATATCATCGCCCCAGAACTCGATACGTTCAGCCACCTCTGAGTTGGCCGGAAAGATATCGAGGGTGTCCCCCCGCACACGAAAGGTACCCCGATGGAAGTCGATGTCGTTACGGTCAAACTGGAGATCGATTAATTGACGCAATAATTTATCACGATTACGGACTTCACCAACACGCAGGGGAATGACGACCTGCCCATAGAGTTGCGGTGAACCAAGGCCATAGATGGCTGAGACCGATGCGACAATTAAGACATCACGACGGGTAAAAAGGGCCTGTGTGGCGGCGTGACGGAGACGGTCGATCTCTTCGTTAATGTCGGATTGTTTTTCGATATAGAGATCTTTACTGGGGACATATGCTTCAGGCGTATACATGTCGTAGTACGAAATGAACATCTCCACAGCGGCATCCGGTAGCAGTTCGCGGAACTCTGCGTAGAGCTGACTGACCAGCGTTTTGTTGTGAGCCAGTACCAGTGTCGGTCGTTCCAGTGCTTCAAACACCCAACTCATCACGGCAGTTTTACCGGTACCAGTAGCACCAAGTAAGGTCTGATCTTTGTGGCCTTTTTTAACGCCCTCGATGAGTTGGGCGATGGCACGTGGTTGATCGCCCGTTGGTTGATAGGGCGCGGCAGAACGAAATGACATGCTTCACCTTCGAGCTTATTTGGGGAACTTATGAGCTTATTATTATACCCGATTTTGTCAAAGAATGGTGTAGGACTTTGGACGGATGTTCGTAATTTGGGGCAACCGTCCGCTACCGACACGTCAGGAAAATTGACCAATGACCATGGAAATGGCCGCCAGAACCATAACACCGCCAATAATGAGATAAAGCGCCGCTGGACCAATAGAACTGAGTTTGGGTAGTGATGGTTTTGAGCGCTCAGGCTTGAGTTCGATACGTTGTCCACGCCAATATGTCACCCGTGTGCCACTGGTTGATCCACCCCCGCGGGTCCAGGCTTGCCAGCCCATATAAAGAACATAGGCCCCACCACCACCGAGAAAGAGTATCACAAGCAGCGGATTGGTTCCTGGACCTACAGTCAAGAGTAGAATTACCACACCAATAACTGCAATCCAACGCCAATCAAAAGACATATTACGCATGGAATACCTCATTGTTAATCATGAATTTATTTATTTTACGACAAATTCTCATACTGTATCACGTAATATTCGTTACTCCTCGTATATATGACGACTGGGTAACTGTATCGGTTGCGAGATACAACATTTTGTATAGCTGAATAACAAGAATACACCTCTTTATCCTTAAATTATACCACGCCCACTTGCACAATTCTGAGTGCTCAACGATAATATGTTGGTATGAGTAATCGCCAGATGATACCCGACGTTCTCCGTCCATTGTGGTATATTTTCATCTTTGCTGCTGTAAGTTTTATTACGTTTCTTGTACTCATTAGTACGTTGATTGTTGTTCAGGGTCAGCGTAACGAGGTGCGTTCTGCTGGTGCTGCAGTGGTTGTCCTTCCTTCGCACGTTCCAGAGAGTTCGCAAGAGGCTATTGAGGTGCGGCTGGATCATGCCGTTGACTTGTATCGGCGCGGATATGTGAACCGTATTATTGTAGCCGAACGGGAAATGCAAACCAAGGCGAATGTTGAAGAGTATCTTGTAGAGCGTCGACTTCCCCCTGAAGCGCTCCTTTTCGTGCAAGAAGGAGATAGACCGATTGAGCAGTTACGCTCGGTCGGGGAAGTGATGCGCCTGAATGGCATCGAGTCGGTGCTGGTATCCAGTGAGCGCTACGAAATGTTGCGAATACTAAAGATGTCTCGTGATGTAGGCATGGATGCGCATGGTGTTCCGATTCGTCCAGCAGAAACATCGTGGTTTGAAGATGCCTTACAGATCGTAGGCGAGGCGTGGTCATACATCACCTATATATTCTTTGGATAACTACTACGATACGCTGGTTTGTTTGCGAAACGCTGCTAGTCGCTCCATCTGTGCCACTTTTTCTTTCCCCAATACCTCCAACACCCCTGTCAAGGCAATACGCCAATCATCAACCAGTTCGCGTCGATCAATTCGCAGAAACTGTGGACCAACGCGTATCGCACGGTCACGGGCAAATCGTCGCCGTAGATTTTCGCGATCCAGCGGTGTGTTCTCCGGCAGACGCACCACAAATTCCTCAGCGGTGGTCACAATCGATCCTACCCCTGCCTGTAGTGCGAGTGCCTTGATCATCAGCCATGTGAGGAGACTCTCTGCCGGTTCGGGGAGATCGCCAAAACGATCCCGCAATTCTTGATTGAGATCACGGACAGTTGCGGTTGTTTCGGCAGTCGCCAGTCGCTGGTAGACCGACAGCCGCACCCGATCATCCTCGATGTAGTCATGTGGCATGTAGGCGTCGAGGGGCAGATCCAGTGTGACAAGCGGTGAGACCAGCACTTTCTCATCCACTTTGATTTTAGGTGAGCGACGGCCAGCAGTGGTTTTGGAAGTCCTCTGCTCTTCGGTTGGTGCTGTTGTCTGCACTTTCTCTTGGGGTAGTCCTGCTGGTTGTGCTTGCTGTGCGCTCGCAAACTGCTCTTTCAATGTGCGAACAGCTTGTTCGAGCAGCCGTGTGTACAGATCAAATCCCACCGCAGAGATATGGCCACTCTGCTCAGAGCCAAGCAGATTCCCTGCGCCACGAATCTCCAGATCGCGCATGGCAATGCGGAGACCGGCACCAAGCTCTGTGGCCTCTTGAATAGCAAGTAGACGCTCCTGCGCCTCCGTGCTCATCTGACGGTCGGGTGGGTAAAACAGGTATGCATAGGCACGCTGTGCGCTGCGGCCAACCCGCCCACGGAGCTGATAGAGTTGTGCCAGACCATAGTTGAGGGCATTGTCGATAATGAGTGTGTTGGCATTCGGAACATCGAGGCCACTCTCAATGATCGTCGTACAGACCAGCACGTCAGCCTTGCCACTAAAGAAGTCGAGCATCACCTTCTCCAGTTGGCGATCCTCCAACTGTCCATGCCCAACGATGATACTGGCTTCTGGTACCAGTTGTTGGAGTTTGTTGGCCACGTAATAGATGCTATGGACGCGATTATGTACATAAAACACCTGACCACCACGGTCGATTTCGCGCAGAATGGCCTCGCGGGTCAGGCGGTCGTCTGAGGGCAGTACATAGGTTTTGATGGGCATACGATCTTCGGGTGGTGTGTCGATCACGCTCATGTCGCGGATGCCGGCCATCGCCATGTGTAGTGTGCGTGGAATGGGTGTTGCCGTAAGTGTCAGCACATCGACATTTGCACGTAGCTGCTTGATGCGCTCTTTATGTCGCACGCCAAAGCGTTGTTCTTCATCAATAATAAGCAGTCCCAGGTTTTTGAAGTGTACGTCTTTGGACAGCAGGCGGTGGGTTCCAACAATGATGTCTATCTGCCCTTTGGCCAGACGTTGCGAGATTTGGCTCTGAACAGATGCTGAACGGAGACGTGAAATCATTTCGACATTGACTGGAAATGGAGCCATGCGTTTGGTAAAGGTATCAAAGTGTTGCTGGGCCAGAACGGTTGTCGGCACAAGAATGGCAACTTGCATGCCATCCTGTACGGCTTTGAAAGCCGCCCGAAGCGCGACTTCGGTTTTGCCAAAGCCAACATCGCCACAGACGAGTCGATCCATAGGCTGAATGTTTTCCATATCGCTTTTGGTATCGCTGATGGCTCGTAGTTGATCGTTTGTTTCGATGTAGGGGAAGGCATCTTCGAGTTCGTGTTGCCATTCGTTATCGGGGCTAAACGCGTGTCCTTCGCTCATCTGCCGTTGGGCGTACAATTTGATAAGCTCGTCGGCCAGATCCTGAACTGCCGCCCGTGCCCGTCGCTTGGCGCGTTCCCACTCCTGGGTGCCTAGCCGCGTCAGACTAGGGGTTGTATCGCCTGAACCAATATATCGTGAGATGCGGTCGATCTGATCGACTGGCACATACAGTTTATCGCCGTCAGCATAGCGCAAATTCAGATAATCGCGTGCTACTCCGCCCACATCACGATGAACAAGCCCATCGTAAATAGCGATTCCATGTTCGATATGGACGACATAATCGCCAACTTTGAGTCCACGTAGAAAGGCTGCGCGTTCTTCTGCGCTCCGGTCACGGATGCGGCTGCGTTCAGCAACAGGTCGGCGTTGACGCCATCCAAAAATTTCGGTGTCGGTGTAGAGTGTGAGATTGAAGTCAGAGTTGTACCAGCCCTGATCTAGCGCCCCATGGATGCTCACAAAGGTGTCGGGGAGTGTGGCTTTTGTTTCTGGAGATGCAGAGCCGTTCTGTGGTGCACTTTCGTTCTGTGCCAGCGCTTCCCCCACGAGTTCTTGAATGCGTGCTGCCTGCGGTGTGACAACCATCACCCGTTCACCGGTACCCAGGCGTGCCACGATATCAGCAACTAGTCGGCGCATTTGCCCACCGAAGTGATCAGTGTTGGCAAAAGCAGGAGCAGGGAGCGGAGCAAAATGCTCTGGCAAAAAGGCTAGGTTCTGACTATTTGGTTTGGTGTTGTCAGTACCGCCATCTGCCTCGTTATTGCTCAGATTAATGAATGGCTGAACTGTACGGCGATTGACCACTTCGTCCCAGATGAGGTAGGGTCGCGGGAAAGTCGGGGGCAGTTCGCCCGTCTCGATCTGAAGCAGGCGACGATCTTCGGCTTGGGCATGGAGTTCGTTGGCTTGCTGCTCAATCAACTGTATTTCATTGAAAAACATTGGGCTGTCTGTAGAAAGATAATCGAGTAGAGTAGTGTGCTGCTGTGGATCGTGAAACAAAGGGGCGAAGAAGGCCTGACTTTCAAATAACTGCTGTTGCTCTAGCCGCTCGATGGCAGCCTCCCATTCTTCGCGTGCTTCTTGGCGCAATGTGTTAACGGGGAGCGCACGAATGCGCGTCAGTGCTTGTTCATATTGCCAGAGCGGTGCCTCAAACGGCGGTCCAACCATAGCCTCGCGCAGACGTGAGTGGCTACGTTGTGTCACTGGATCGAAGCGCCGCAGGCTGTCTATCTCATCACCAAAGAACTCAATCCGTAGGGGGGTGTCATCGCCTGGTGGGAAAATATCGATGATACCGCCACGCCGACTCAACTCCCCTGGCTCCTCAACGGTTGGTGCCGTGCGGTACCCCCGATCAACCCATGTTTGTAGTAACTCATCTGGATTGTGTTGCGCTTCCTGTTTGAGATGGATCGTTGCTTCAGCCCAAGCATTCTGTGTCAGTGTGGGCTGCATAAGGGCGCGGATAGACGTGACAATAATAAGCGGACTAGCTGCCTTGTTGGTGGTGTTCCTGTTTTGTAGATGTTGGAGTACTTTCAGTCGTCCAGCGACTGCGCCGATGCCAGGGGTCATGTGCTCATAGGCGATGGCGTCACTCGCGGGGAATAGCAAAACGGATGTGACATCGAGCCACTGGCAGATATCCGCGTAGGCCCGTAGAGCGGCTTCGCCATCGCGTACAACATAGAGTGTAGGTGTGCTTTGCTGTGAGGCAATGGCCGCAACGACAGCTGTCCGAGCGGCGCTTAATGTCGGTGCCAGGTGGATGCGTTGTGCTGCTTGCGATAGTGTGTCAATAACATTGCGAATTTGCGTATGTTTCGCAATTTGTTGTAAAACTGGTGCGAGATCAGACATCTAGTTTCTTTTCCAGGACAGACCAAAATAGGGCTGATGCCAAAAATCAGCCCTGTCATAGCGCACATGTACTGTTTTATTATAGCACAGGAGTTACTGCTCCAGATACTTGCCGACCAACAGTTCGACCTGTTTTCGTTTGGTTTCAGGGATAACGCTTAGGTTGGTGATAATGGCGGTGGCCAACGCAGTATGCGCCGGGCTATCAAACCCATCACCAATCAATGGAACAGTGTGACGGATAATATCCTGAGCGAGGCGTGCATTGGCCTGTAGTACCTGCACAACCATATCGACTGTGACCGATTCATGGTGCGGATGCCAACTGTCATAGTCTGTGACCAGAGCAAGAGTCGCATAGGCAATCTCGGCTTCGCGGGCTAGCTTGGCTTCAGGCAGGGCGGTCATACCGATGAGGTCGTGGCCACGTCGTCGGTTTTCTTCGCTTTCTGCGCGTGTTGAAAACTGTGGACCTTCCATACACACATACGTCCCACCACGATGTATAGTGGCTCCTGCTGCGTGGGCGGCCTGCTCCAGTATGTCGGATAAAGCCCTATCAAATGGATTGTCAAACGCAACATGCACTACTAATCCCTCACCAAAAAAGGATGCGGGACGAATGCCTTTGGTTCGGTCAAAAAGTTGTTCGGGAATAACGACATGACCGGGTACATATTCCTCACGCAGGCTACCAACTGCACTGATCGAGAGAAGATACTTGACACCAAGCTGTTTGAACCCATGAATGTTGGCACGACTGGGCACCTCAGTGGGAGTGAGCCGATGTCCAACCCCATGGCGTGGTAAAAAGGCCACCCGCTGATCGCCAAGTGAGCCGACGATGTATGCGTCACTTGGTGTACCGAAGGGGGTTTCCAACGTTACTTGCTCAACGTTATCAAGGCCATCCATGGCATACAAGCCGCTTCCACCAATGACACCAATCGTTGCTGTTGACATATGCTACTCCTTAAACATGTGCAGGTGTTTATGAAAAATAAAAGGTTTCTCTATAAAGTAACTTTACAAAAATATATTATAGTCGAATTATTTCTGTGTGAAATTTGTAAAGTTTTATAAGGTTATAAAAGTGAATACAAACAATGGCGTAACCTCTCAGATGCGATAGAAAAGGCATAAAACGATTAATATGTAATAGGGTACTATAGTATTTTAGCCCTAAATATTTGACAATCCACATCACATGATGCAACAATACCTGGGGCAGAATTGCCGTTTTGGTATTCGTAGGTTCGTGATTGGGTTTGTACGTGGATCAGGATGTTCTTGTGCCGTCTCTCAACCAAATACCAAGTTTATCTTTCTTACGAGAGAATGCGGAGCAAACCGCAGCTATTTTTGCACAGACAACTGGTGCAAAAGCATGCTATCTCTCGTTGGCCGGTAATGCTGGCCATCATCCACGGCTGCTTGTTGTTGGCGGCTTGTTTGACGACTCGCCCCGTGATACAGCCGAGATTGCATCACTCCTTCAATGTGCAGATGGCTACAGTAGTGTATTGGAGGTATCGGTCAACCGTTCGCCGGGTGTCGCACTCGCGCTTGCATCTAAAGGTCGTCATATTGGTTCTACGGTTCTTGTTTATGATGAGGATGCATCGATTGATGTTGATCGTGTGGAGGCTGCAGCACCGCTGGCAGCGCAAACTCTCGACTATGCACGTCAGGTGGCGGTACTACACTTGCGAACGGAAGAGATCGAAGAGCGGGCGCGGTTACGAGAGATTCAGGTCAGCCGTAATCTGATCCGTGGAGTTATCGATAGCATCCCACTCGGGTTGATTCTCCTCAGTAGTGAGGGCACTATTCTCGCCGTCAACCGTGCGTTGTCTGACCGATTTCATCTGGCTCCGGCTACATTGGTTGGGATGAACTATTCTGCCATCAGTTCATGGGAAGAATCTCCTGCAGCCCATGCCTTTACCAGTGGCACAGGTACGCGTGTGCGGCGTGCAATGAACCGAGAGGATGGTTCACAGAGTCTTCTTGAAGTAGCGAGTTTTCCGCTGCTCGATAACGAGAATCAGCCGTTTCAGGTGGTCGAGGTGTGGGAAGATATCACGGAGCGTGTGTCACTCCAGACCCAATTGGTGCGTGCTGAAAAACTTGCTGCTATCGGCCAACTTGCGGCGAGTATTGCTCATGAGGTTGGGAACCCACTTCAGGCTATTCAGGGCTTTTTGTCACTCTTTCTCGAACAGTGCGATCAGGGGACACCTAATCTCGAGTTTCTTAAACTGGCCGATGAAGAGATCGAACGTATTGTGAAGGTTATTTCTCGTTTGCGTGATCTGTATCGTTCGCGTGCCGATGTGATTGATTCTGTTTGTATCAATGATATCATCGATGGCATTCTTCTATTGGCCAGTAAACAACTTGAACAATCTGATATTAGCGTCTCCTGTGACCTAGATGCGAATCTGCCAGTGGTACAGGGAATAGCCGATCAACTCAAGCAAGTGCTCTTGAATCTGGTGCTTAATGCCAGCGATGCCATGCCTGATGGTGGAGAGCTGCGTATCCAAACGACTTCAACAATGACAAGTGACCATGTTGCTTCGGTCACCATTACACTTTCTGACACAGGTGTTGGCATTGCACCTGATCAACTTCCACATATTTTTGATGGTCTGCATACTACCAAAGAACGCGGTATGGGCCTGGGACTCTACACGAGCAAAGCCATTATTGAGCGTCACATGGGGCGGATCAGTGTGCAGAGTAAAGTCGGTAATGGTACGACATTTACGATTGTACTACCGACCAATTTAGAGGAGGATTCACCATGAATCAGACCGCACGTATCTTAGTTGTTGATGATGAACCGTCCGTCCGTGTGATGCTTGAGGCAGCCCTGCGTGGTCAGGGATATCGGGTGCAGTCAGTAGCTACAGGTCGAGATGCACAAGCATTGATTACGATTGAGGAGTATGATTTGGTGTTGCTCGATCTGCGCTTAGGTGATATTGATGGAATTGATCTTTTGCAAGAAACCAAAGACCGTTGGGCTGATACAGAAGTTATTTTGCTTACGGCCCACGGATCATTGAATAGTGCCATCTCAGCTCTGCGTCATGGAGCCTTTGATTATCTTCTAAAACCTGCACAGGTCCACGACATTCGAGATCGGGTGGAACGTGCCCTCTCACAGCGCCGTGGTGCTCAACAACGGCAATCCTTGCTCCAAAGGATCGGGGAGAGTGTTCAAGCGTTGGGGATCGGTGGGAACACCGATGGTTCCAATTACAACTCAGCACACTCCGATCGGATTGAAGTCGGTCCGCTCTTACTCGATCTCCGTCGCCACGCGGCCAGTTTGGCACATCACTCATTGGCGCTGACCCGCACCGAGTTTGCGTTGCTCACCACATTAGCGCAACAACCCGATACTGCATTAACATATGGTACACTATCGGAAGCAGTTTATGGTCGTGTTCAACCAGAAGATGAAGCACGGGCTTTGCTCCGCCCCCATATCGCACGTCTGCGCCATAAATTGGAAGCAACTGATATTGGTGGGCTTTCGTTAGTCAGTATTCGGAGCATGGGTTACATGCTACAAACCGAATGATCACAGTGGTAGTGTGCCATTATGTGGTCGTCGCGTCGGGCAATGAGGCTATGACATGCAACACCCTATACCTTTGACGGATCTACCAAAATCCGTCAGTATCCGTGAGGTCGGACCACGTGATGGTTTACAGAACGAAGATGTTATTCTTACCACCGAGCAAAAAGTTGATTTTATCAATACCCTCTCACAAACAGGGCTGCGTCTGATCGAAGTTGGTGCCTTTGTACGCCCACAAAATGTTCCTCAAATGGCTGATACCGCTGGTGTGTTTGATCGTATCGACAAACGGGATACGGTCGTATACAGCGCGATTGTCCCCAACGTGGTTGGTGCAAAACGAGCAATTGCAGCCCATGTCGATGCTGTTCAGATCTTTTTGAGCGCTTCAGAAAGCCATAATCAGAGTAATGTGAATATGAGTGTTGAGCAGTCGTTGTCGCAGGCTGCCGATATTGCTGCCATTGCCACTAAGGCCCATTGCTGGTTTGATGGGGTGATCTCGGTGGTTTTTGGTTGCCCCTTCGAGGGGGATGTCTCCATCTCACAAGTACTGGAGATCGCCGGATGTCTTCTTGACATGGGGGCCGCGCAAATTACATTGGGTGATACTACAGGTATGGCCCATCCACGACTGGTACAGCAGGTTATTCTGGCTTTTCGTGAACGTTTTTCTCGTGCGACGCTGCGCCTTCATCCCCATAGTGCCCGTGGTGCTGGTCTGGCCAATGTACTGGCAGCATTGCAGGTCGGGGTTGATCGTTTTGATGCCAGTGCTGGTGGGATTGGCGGGTGTCCGTTTGCTCCTGGTGCACCCGGCAATATCTGTAGTGAAGACATGGTCCATATGCTCCACGAGATGGGTATTGATACAGGAATTAATCTGCCAGCGTTGATGGATGCGGCACGCTTGTTAGAAGAAATGCTCGGGCGCCCAGTTCCTGGTCAGACGATCAAAGCTGGCATATGTCAGCATCTTCCATCGGATGGTGGCCCACGTCTGTTTTACAATACGGAACTATTCTAATGGCTTAAGTATTCATTGGTGTGTAACGTTCTGCGACCTACTCAAACATCCATCCAATATGTTGTCACAACGCGTATCATATGAGGTGATTATTCATATCTCCTCATTATGTTACGGTGTTGTATCATCTCTGGTAGCGTGTTTTCAGCGTTTTTGAGTGTATGAGGAAGTTTGCCTTCCTTCGATTATACGTACTACCCACGTTTCAGCCTTACATCTTTACTACATGGGTTTATATGGTTTGCTCCACGGTGTGCGGAGGAGGGTGCATTGCCCTACTCTGATCTAACCCATGTGTCGAATATGGAGTTCCTAAAGCTCTGAAATGACTTTAAGAGATTGTACCGAAAGTATATGCTAATCAGGAGTGTGAAGGTATGGTGTGAAAGCGTCAATGGCATTGGTAGGAATTGAACCGAGATATACAAGGAGTCATGCAACATGGTGAAAACAACAATACAAGTACCCTATCCAACTCAGCGTTCATGGTTTCCTATCACCCTAGGCCGTTGGTCGATCATTGTGGCACTCATTTGTATGGCCGTCAGCTGGGGCTGGAAAGAACTTTTTATTGCCGGTTCTCTTCCTGGGGTTTACTGGCTGTTTGTTATAAGTGATACTCTTGCGCTTTTTCTTACAGCAATAGTTATTTCATTGATGTTATTCTTTCTCCTTGCCTGGATGCTGGGCATCATGATGAGTCAGAGGAAGCGGGCACAGTGGTGGCGACCTATTGGGCTGCTGGCGATGGCTAGCCTTATTTTGGGGAGCAGTGCATTTGTGACTGGGTATACTCAGTTGACCCATATCGAGAGTACCAGGTTGGATGGTCAGATGTATCATCTCAAATCACTAGAGCGTATGGAAGATTATGCGACCATGTATCTGATGTATGAATGTGATAATTGGGGTATTATATGTGGGTTACATGATTCGGTCGTTATCTCACATGCATCTCGTCCCAGGTTGATGGTTGACCATGGCACACAGACTGTTACCATTGATGTGCGCACGGCTACCTCGCAAAGGGGATTGTAACACGTGAGTTCAGTTGGACAGGATGAGCTATGTCAATCATTGAATCGTTTGTCAATCAACGTGCTGACGAATTTCAACACAATGCATCTGCATATACCAAATTGGTAGAGGACGTCCGTAACGCCACAGCGAATGTGAAGCAAGGTGGAAAAGCAGTAGCCCGCGAAAAGCATGAAGCCCGTGGCAAGCTGTTTGTTCGTGAGCGTATTGAGCGATTACTCGATATGGATACGCCATTTCTGGAGTTTTCTGCGTTGGCGGCTCACGAGGTCTATGATGATGAGGTGCCAGCGGCTGGTATGGTGACCGGCATTGGTCGGGTGGAGGGGCAAGAGGTGGTGATTGTTGCCAATGATGCGACGGTCAAAGGTGGTTCCTACTATCCACTGACGGTCAAAAAGCATCTACGAGCCCAGGAGATTGCCGAACAAAATCGCCTACCATGTATCTATCTGGTTGACAGTGGTGGGGCGTTTTTGCCTTTGCAGGATGAAGTCTTCCCAGATCGTGATCACTTTGGACGTATCTTCTACAATCAGGCGCAGATGTCTGCCCAGGGTATTCCTCAAATTGCCGTGGTGATGGGTTCGTGTACTGCGGGTGGTGCCTACGTTCCGGCCATGAGCGACGAAGTAGTGATCGTCAAGGGGAATGGAACGATCTTCTTGGGTGGCCCGCCGCTCGTAAAGGCTGCAACAGGGGAAGAGGTAACAGCAGAGGATCTTGGTGGTGCTGATGTCCACACGCGCCTC
>JBCDFA010000050.1:0-28381 GCA_039178835.1 Chloroflexota bacterium | reverse complement strand
CAGGCGTCCTTTGAGGCAGCAGGATTCTGGCATTATAATGAGAAATCCTACAGTGGACATGCGATAACAGCAATCCACTGCATCGTAAAAGCACATAGAAAATTGGCTCTAACCCTTATCTTAGTGCCAAACTACCGCAACACACTGAAAAATGCCCGTATATCCTCCGCCAACAACTCTGGCTCTTCCAGCGCAGCGAAATGGCCCCCACGCGGCATGATGGTCCAGCGCTGCACATTCAGGTTACGCTCGGCCAATTCACGCGGTGGTGGATTGTCTGCTGGGAAAAGCGCAATACCAACAGGAATATCTGATGGCACATTCGCCCCTCCTGCTAATTCCCAATGACCATTCATCCCATCGTAATACCAGCGAATAGACGAATTAATGGTCTCAGTCACCCAATAGATCATAATGTTGGTCAGCAATTCATCTTTGGTAAAGGATCGCTCAAGCTTACCCCCGCAATCACTCCCTGTATGAAACTTCTCCACAATCCAGGATGCTAAACCGATAGGAGAATCATTTAACCCATAGGCCAGGGTTTGCGGTTTGGTGCCCTGGATCAGTCCATACGCTCCTTCCTTAGCCGACCATTGCTCGACCTGCGCCATATACATCTGTTCTGCTGATGAAAGGGTCGTTGGATCAAGAAAGAACGTTGCATCATAGATATCGGTCAGGTGTAACCCCTGAACAGCCTCTGGATATCGTGACGCCATCTCTTTAGCCACAGCACCTCCCAAATCTCCACCCTGCACGCCAAACTGTGTATAGCCCAAAACATCGGTCATGAGCCGTGCTAACAACCCCTCAGCATCAACCCCACCACGATTAATGGGACGGTCGGAAAAACCAAAGCCCGGCAATGAGGGCACAATCACATCGAATGAATGAGCTGGATCACCGCCAAAACGAGCCGGGTCAGTCAGCAGCGGGATGAGTTTGTAGAAGCGATAGAACGAATCTGGCCAGCCATGCAACAACAATAGTGGCTGTGGATCGGGGCCCTGGCCTCGTTCGTGAATGAAGTGGATTCCTACACCGTCGATCTCAGTACGGAAATGCGCGAACTGATTGAGCTGGTCTTCTTGTTGACGCCAATCAAACAAATGTTGCCAATAGTGCGCCAGTTCTTTGAGGTAGGCCAGATTGGTGCCGTAATCCCAACCAGCACCCTCGACTTCATCTGGCCAGCGGGTACGCGCCAGGCGATCCTGCACATCGTCAAGTGTGTTTTGTGGAATGTTGATGGTGAAGGGCTGGATAGTCATTGTGTTACCTTTCTTGAGATACCTGCCTGACAGGCTTCCACATATTCGTAAAAACTTGTAGCAATCGGCTATACTTTGACTATATCAGCAAATCAGGACAACTTTCGCCCTGATCATGAAGGAAATTTGACAGATGTACTCTCCAACTACCCGCCTGTTAACTGTGCTTGAGCTTTTACAATCATATAAACAATTGAGCGGACCAGAGATTGCGCGGCGCCTTGAGATTGATGTACGAACCGTTCGCAGATATATCGTTATGTTGCAGGATATGGGCTTCCCCGTCGAGGCAGAACGTGGGCCATACGGCGCATATCAGCTACAGCGTGGCCATCGCTTACCACCACTCATGTTTACGGATGCCGAAGCGGTCGCGATAACGCTAGGCTTGTTGGCCATACGCGAGTTCCGCTTTCCAGTTGATGTGGCATCAGTGGAGGGTGCGCTGGCCAAAACCGAGCGAGTCATGCCCGAAAAACCGTTGCAGCAAGCCCGTAGTTTACAGGAAGCTATCATATTCAACACCGTACCGCCACCAGCATTGCTGCACAATGACTTTATCGTTGTACTCAGTTCTGCGGTTCAACAGTGCCAGCAGGTCCACTTGCAGTACCTATCGTGGAATGGTGACACATCAGAACGTGGCTTCGATCCCTACGGGATCGTCTTTAACGAGGGATATTGGTATACCGCTGGCCATTGCCATTTGCGCCAGGACTTACGTACCTTCCGCTTAGACCGAATCATCTCCCTTGAGGCGCAGGAGCAATCGTTTGTGCGCCCCGAGCATTTTGACGTACTAAGCCATGTGCTTCATTCAATCGTTGGTGGAGTACAGGCCCATCAGGTCGAGGTTGTTCTGGAGACATCGATGGAAGCAGCCCAAAAGGTGATTCACCCAATTATAGGCACACTGGAAGAAACTGATGAGGGCATTATCTTTCGCCGTGCTACAACACAATTGGAATGGGTTGCCTATGTGCTGATTGGGCTGGATTTCCCGATATCTGTGGTGCAGCCTGTTGAATTACGCAGAATACTACGACAGATCGCAATAAAGGCCCTCAAGCTAGCCGGAGATGAAATCTGACATAACAAAAGTCTTTCAGACACTTGTTAATGAGCTTCCTCCAGACACATACCGCATCCATTTCGGTATCCTTCTACGACCAAAGTCTGATATTCAAATGAAATTTGTGAAGATATACCCAAAATTCGCAAAGACCTTCGTTCTATTATATGAACGTACCAATACAAGCGTTGCAGCGAGGGCAAACACATGCATCTTCACACGCCTGAGTGCAACCACCACAACAATTTCCTGTTGTGGAGTAGGCAGAGAAGCCGTATTCCCTTCTATACACACTACACACTGCATCTACTGCTATGTGTGAGGATCTTTCTCACAACTACCCGCTTAATCACCCCGCAAAACCTCAAAGACTTTTCTGCCTCAAAACGGGCAGCCTGCGGGCTGCCCGTTTTGTTATAGCTCAGGCAACATCAAGTAGAAGGCGATTTTTGCTCGGATGTTGCTGGTTTGTTTTTACGTTCGCGCTGCCATGGACGTTTTGCAGGAACCGTCGGTTTTGGTTTTGCAAAAGGACGAAAACCCTCACCGAGCACCTCGCTTGCCTCACCAATAATCACAAACGCTTTGGGGTCTGCACGATTAACGATATTTTTTAAAAAACTAATTTCCGCACGTCCAACTACCGAAAGCAAAATGCTGCGTTCCATACCGGTGTAGCCGCCATAGCCATCGAGAACGGTCACCCCACGCCCCATATCGTGCAACAACGCCTGTACAATCGCGTCTGGCTTTGAGGTGACAATGAGCGCCTGTCGTGAACCCGTGCCAGCTGCCAGTGTATAATCCAATGCAAGTGTTGCTACAAATGCCGCCAGCAAGGCATACAACACATCCTCGGGACGATAGGCGATAAACGCCACAACAAAAACAGCGGCATTCATAACGAGCATACTCTGCCCCGGTTGCACACCAAAGCGTTGCTCAAGCCACCGTGCGACAATGTCGATGCCCCCCGTTGTTCCCCGTGCACGAAAGACCAGGCCGATACCAATGCCATCGAGCAAACCACCATAGAGGATGTACAGTAACGGCTCCGTCGTGAACGGCTGAATGTAGGGCGCTGATAGATCAATAGCTAGCGACATCACAACTGTTGCATAGAGTGTGCGTACACCAAACACGAGTCCGCCAAGTGAGCGAAAGCCCAGGATGAAGAGCGGGATATTCACGATGAGAATAACCAATCCGACGGGTGTACCAAAAAAGGTCTGAAGCAAGATGGCTGCTCCGGTGAGGCCACCCGTTACCAAATCGTTTGGCACCAGGAACAGGTTGACTGAAATCGCCACCAGTATCGCCCCAATCGTCATCAACAGATAATCACGCAGAATAGCTAAAATTTTACGAATCATCACATCTTCCTTTCATAGAGCAACAAAGAACGGAGCACCAAGCCAATATGACTTATTACCCCGCCAATGAGAGTGTGTATAAATTTGGATCACGCTGTGTCGCGACCTACGTTCCAGCGCAAATACGCTTCCATAAACAGATCAAGGGCACCGTCCAGCACATCATTGACATCGCTGGTAGTGTAATCAGTTCGGTGGTCGCGCACTAGAGTCTCGGGATGGAGTTGATAAGTCCGTATCTGGGTATCAGCATCAACCTGGTACGCTTCACCACGCAGCTTCGCGGCAGCTTCACGCTGGCCCCGCAACTCGCGTGTGAGGAGTCTTCCCCGCAATAGTCTATGGGCTGTCGCTTCGCTCTGTGGAACTGAACCCTCGATTTGAGAAACTACGACGACCTGTTCTGGTGTGCCCTCCCGATACGTCATTTGTACAGCTGTTTGTCCATCAATCTGGAGCGTCTCAGTACGTATATCTTCCGACTTTATCTCAAGTTCTGGCACATCATCAACCAGTGGCAGCACCTTGACGAGTGCAAAAGCTATCTCACGGCGCGACTCTCCCGAAGAGAGTGACAGACGAACCAAGCGATGGACACCCGTTTCACCTCTGGCAAGACCATACGCATATGAGCCCCGGAGTGCAATCGTAGCGCTTTTGATACCCGCTTCATCGCCTTTATCCTTATAAATCACAGATGTACTGAAATTGCGCCGTTCGGCCCAGCCGGTGTACGTGTGTAAGAGCATTTCCGCCCACTCTTCGGCAGAAACACCACCCATCGAAGCGTGAATGCACAGAAACGCATCACCCGCATCATACAATCCACCAAGTAGTCCTTCTTTGTGAAACGCATCCATACCCGTTCCTTTCAAAACACACTAAAGAGCGGGATATCAAGTCATGATGACTTATTACCCCGCCAATGAGAGTACCTATTTAGTTTAATCAGATTGTGTTGCGCCCTTGACTCCAGCGCAAATACGCTTCAATACATGGTTCAAGTGCGCCGTCTAGAATACCATAAACATCATCCGTAGTATAATCACTCCGATGGTCGCGTACTAGAGTCTCGGGATGGAGTTGATAGGTCCGTATCTGGGTATCAGCATCAACCTGGTACGCTTCACCACGCAGCTTCGCGGCAGCTTCGCGTTGGTGTCGCACCTCGCGTGTCAGGAGTTTGCTCTGTAATAACCGCAGGGCCGCTTCTTTGTTTTGTTGTGGTGAGCGATACTCGAAACAGGTGGCGATGACCTGTTCTGCTGTTCCACCGCGATAGATCAGGCGTACAGCAGACTCATATCTATGCACCGCTGGACCACCGTAGCCCCTCAAACGTAATACATCAATACGAAGATCTTCCGGTGGAATCTCAACTTCCTGAACAGCGTAGGGAAATACCTCGACCAAAGCAAACGATGTCTGGTTGGTATTCTCCACGCTAAAACGTGACCGTCTCATCAAGCGATGCATATCAGTTTCAGCCTTAGCAAAACCATAGGCATATGAGCCACACAGATCAATGGTGACATGCTTGATGCCAACCCCAACATCATTCATCTCGGGAACTGAGACATCGAACCCACGCCTTTCTGCCCAACGTCTGTACATACGAAATAACAGTAACACCCAATCCAGTGCATCGTCATCATCAGTAAGCGCTTTGATTGAGAGACAGGCATTGCGATCATCATAGGGGCCATCGAGCAACACGTCTATTTCTAAAGCCCTCATTGCTTCTGTGGTCGCAACTAGCTCTTTTGCAATCTCCCCATGGAATGAGTCATCACCTTCAATTGTGCTCAGTTTGATCAACTCTGACACCAGGAGAATCTGGCGCTGGACGCTACCCACTGTGCGGTTTCAGCGTTCAATCGACTGAGGCGTTGCATCAAATATTTGGCGTTCGGTGGGTCATCCCAGAGGTGTGGGTCGGTGGCCAATGCTTCCAGTGATTGGATTTCTGCTGCTCTTCTGGCGAACTTAAAAACACCCCCGAGCACGATCATACCGTGCCCGCAGGGCCTCCAGATCTGTGTTAAGTGATTCAATGGTCATTGTTTCCTCCTTATGTTGATATGACATTAACAAAACATTTCTGTCGTGAGACAACAAATGACGGAGTAACCAGCCAACCTGACTTATTACCCCGCCACTGTGTAAATATAATAGGTTATTCTGTCTCGCGACCTACGTTCCAGCGCAGATAGGCTTCAACGAAGGGATCAACTCCGCCATCCAGCACGCCATAGACATCACTTGTCTCACAATCGCTCCGATGGTCTTTGACCAGCGTGTAGGGATGCAGATAGTAGGTCCGCATATGGCTGCCAAAATCAGCCTGTCGATGCTCACCACGGAGTCTGGCCTTCTCTTCCCGTTGGCGTTGCAACTCGCGTTCGAGGAGACGCCCCCGTAGCACACGCATCGCCGTTTCTTTGTTTTGAAGCTGGGAGCGCTCGTTCTGACAGACCACAACAATCTGCTCTGGTGTCCCACCACGATAAGTCAGGCGCACGGCTGAATCCGTGGTGTTGACGCCCTGACCACCATGACCGCCAGCACGAAACACATCAATGCGGAGTTCTTCTGTTTTGATTTCTACTTCTGGTGCATCATCAACTTCCGGTAGTACTTCAACCAGTGCGAATGATGTCTCGCGTGAGTTGCCTGAGTTGAACGGCGAAAGTCGAATCAGCCGATGGACCCCAGCTTCGGCCTTGGCAAAACCATACGCATACGAACCGCGTAGCTCAATGGTGACGCTTTTGATCCCTGCTTCATCACCTTCGCTCATATCGATCACCGAGACATTGAAGTTCCGTTTCTCTGCCCAGCGAGTATACATCCGCAACATCATCTCTGCCCAATCCTGAGCATCCGTGCCACCTGAGCCAGCCTTGATCGACAGAAATGCATCACGATCATCGTATGAGCCACTAAGCAGCACTTCGACTTCAAGAGCATCCATGGACTTTGTTGCGGCGACCAACTCCGACACAATCTCCTCACGAAGTGAGTCATCCGCTTCGGTTTCGGCAAGTTCAGTTAGTTCTGCAACCGTGACAATCTGGTTTTCCAGCCCTACCCAGCGTTCAACTTCCGCTTTGACCTGGCTAAGACGTTGCATGAGGCGTTGAGCATTCTGAGGATCGTTCCAGAGGTCTGGGTCGGCAGCACGTTCTTCAAGCGATGTAATTTCTTCCTGCTTGGTTGCAAGGTCAAAGACGCCCCCGAACGCTATCGTATCGCGCCCGCAGGGCCTCCAGATCTGTATTCAGCGACTCAATAGTCATTGCTTCCTCCGTCATCATTTCCGAATGTAAAAATCGCACTTTATGTGTTGGCCATCGTAGCAGTGATAGCCGGTAATATCTCAGCCACATCCCCACGTAGTACCACATCTGCCCGTTCATCAAGATGTGTAGCACTCTTGTTGACAATCAGCAAACGTGCCCCTCGATCAAGGGCCACCAGCGGCATCGAACTTACCGGGAAGACTTCCAACGCCGTGCCAGCCACCAGCACGACATCACACTGCTCAAGGGCTTGGAGTGCTAACCAATACAAACCCTGTGGCAGTTCCTCCTCAAACAATACCACATCTGGTTTAAAAACACCACCACATGAGCAGGGCATTGCTTTCCCACGACGTGCATGCTTGATCAATGCTTCTGATGGTATTTGTCGGTCACAGACAATGCAAGTCGCACTACGAACGTGACCATGGAGTTCATACACCTCTTGCGAACCCGCACGCTGATGCAAACCATCAATATTTTGGGTAATGACTGCACGCATTTTGCCTGCCTGCTGAAGAACATTAAGTGCTACATGGGCGGGGTTGGGTTGAGCAGACAAGAGCTTCTCAAGCAACGGTTGAAACCAGCGAAAAAAACGCTGAGGGTTCCTACGAAACCCACTTAACGATGCAATTGCCATTGGGTCTTCTTGCACCCATAACCCACCATCACCACGAAAATCAGGAATACCTGAAGGCGTACTAAACCCTGCACCAGTTAAGACAACAATCTTCTCTGCTACACGCACAATGCGAGCGGCTTCAGTAATATGGTCAGTATTCATTGTTGGAATTGCCTTATGACACGTTGCCCCCTTTCATGCTACCATATGAGCTACACTGGTGCAAAAGAAATATAAGCAGGTACAATGAGAACAATTATTGCAACACGATACATCACACCACTACGAGAGGGCGGCTCACTACCCGCGCTCATTGAAGGGGACGATCAGCAGATGTATGTCCTCAAGTTCCGCGGTGCGGGGCAAGGGCCCAAAGCACTAATTGCTGAACTGATCGCTGGGGAAATTGGTCGAGCACTCGGATTGTTAGTCCCTGAGCTTGTATTCGTTGACCTTGATGCCGGACTGGGTCGCAATGAGCGTGATGCCGAAATCAAAGAACTGATCGAAGCAAGCGAGGGATTGAATCTGGCACTTGGATACCTTTCGGGATCGCTGGGTTTCGATCCCGTCGCGACAACATCAGTTGATGCACGACTTGCTTCAGAGATTGTATGGTTCGATGCCTATGTCACGAATGTTGATCGGACAGCACGCAATACCAATATGCTTTTTTGGCATAAACAACTGTGGCTGATCGACCATGGCGCCACGCTCTATTTCCACCACGATTGGCGCGATTACCTTGAGCGGAGCCGTAGCCCATTTGCCCCTGTAAAAGACCATGTACTGTTGCGATTCGCTGCTGATATAGTGGCTGTCGACACCATATATCGTGAGCAATTAACAGTAGGCACACTGCGGCATGTTGTCAATCTCATTCCTGATTCATGGCTGGCAGCAGAGCCACGTTTTTCTACACCTGATGAACATCGTGGTGCATATATGGCATTTCTGCAGAGTCGTCTGGAGTCATCACATGTGTTTGTAGAGGAGGCAATCCGTGCCCGAACTCAGCTTCTTTGAGTATGCCTTTATCCGAGTTGTACCCTATGTCGAGCGTGGCGAATGTATCAATGCTGGCATCATCGTCTTTTGCCGCACCCGTCGCTTCCTTGATGCCCAGGTTGAACTTGATCGACAGCGGTTGCTGGCACTCGCGCCGAATTGTGATTCCGACGAGATTCAGCAACATATCGAGGGAATCCCACGAATATGCGCGGGGGGCACGGCGGCGGGGCCGATTGGCGAACTCACACAGGCTGAGCGGTTTCACTGGCTCGTAGCGCCACGCAGCACGATTATCCAGTCCTCGCCTGTCCACACCGGACGCACCGCTGATCCGGCTGAGACGTTGCGGCATTTGTTTGAAACCATGGTGCGTTTGTAGATCGGACCTTTAGGGTTGTCTCGCATCCCTTTTTAATCTGGTACAACCACACTCTTGGATAGTATTGCGCGGCAACCCTTAGGGTCTCAGTTAAAACCCTTGTTTACACCAACAATCCAGGGATTTTACCGAGACCTTTAGGGTTTTAACATAGCCCATCCTGATGTAGCAAATCGACCTTATCACCAATGATTTCAGCCTTGTTTTTGGCAACCCGTAGAGTCTCAAGAATTTGTCTCACACCTCCATCCATGCTATACTTCACATATCAAATTTGGGTTAATTGAGATCGTACGCCCCGTTGCACCAACGGTGAATGGCATATAAGGGAATTCTGCACTCATATTCGCAGAATATGTCGGTCATTTCGCGTATTTGCATTTCACAGGACACCAACAATGGATCACTCATCGCGCTCGGTGTTCCGTCCTGATGCAATTCAACGTTATGCACAAGGCAGACAAGAAACGTTTCTGCCCCGTTTGGTGACCCCACGTGTTTTCCGTTATTTCTGGATTTTGACGGTCCTGTTCCTACTCAGTGGCATCAGTGCTTGGTTTATTTCTGTTCCTGTATATGCCTCTGGTACCGCCATTATTGTTGAGAATAATCAAACGGTCGCTGATATCCCCAACGATGTGATGGTACTGGCCCTTTTCCCACCTGAACATTATGCCGATATTCATCAGGCACAATCACTGGTTCTCAGGTTTGATGCTACACAAGGTGCCCATACAATTGCTGATTTTGAGCCAACTATTATTAGTTCTGTAGAAGCTCAAAAACATTTTACCCTCCCTACAACGACGGCCGTTCCCCCCGCCGACCAGGGAACATTTGTGATTGCCCCCCTGAATCTCTTTCCCGGCACTGTTCCCACGACAGCCTATATTGACGATGTTGGTCAAGCACATATTAAGATTGGTACACGACGACTATTAGAAACAATTTTCATACGAGGCAAAGATGCCGGAGACTAAGACATGGCGAGTCATTCAGATACGCATCGAAGCGGTGGACCCTTACGGTGGTTCAAGTCCTGGCTGGGGCGCATCTGGGCATGGTGGACACGACTATTTGAACAGCTAAACAAACAGCGTGTTCCAGTCATATTGCAACTCAACGCAGTGGAATGTGGTTGGGCTTGTCTAGCGATGATCCTCTCGTATTTTGGACGGCAAACTTCTATCGCAGAATGTCGGACCCAATGCGATATTGGATATGATGGTGTTACGGCGCTGACTATTGCCCGAACAGCACGCCGATTCGGATTGCAGGTGCGGGCTATTTCGCTTGAACCAGAGCATTTCGCCTCGGTACAACTGCCAGCCATTGTGCATTGGAAGTTCAATCATTTCCTGATCGTAGAAGAGTGGACGCCTCACCATGTAACGGTTGTCGATCCTGCTATTGGCCGGCGCCGCCTTACTGCCGCTGAATTTGATGAGGGTTTTACGGGCGTGACACTAACCTTTGAGCCCGGCATTCACTTCGAGCAACGCCGTGGGCCATTGATTAGCATCTGGCTGCGCTACCTGTTTCGTTATTTGCGAATACCACGAGTTATCATGCAGATTGGATTAGCGTCTGCCCTCTTTCTCCTGCCAGGTTTGGCGCTTCCCCTGATGATCAAGATTGTCGTTGACCATATTGTGCCGTTCGGTTTGACAGACATCATGTCGATCCTTGGCCTTGGTATCGCCATTATGGTGGTAGCACAAATCATCACCAATTATCTTCGCACAACACTGCTCATCTATCTCCAGGCACGCTTGGATACACGTTTAATGCTTGGATTTTTTGAGCATGTCCTTGCCCTGCCCTATCGCTTTTTTGAACAACGTAACAACGGTGACATTCTCACCCGTATGGGCAGTAACACAGTCATTCGTGAGTTGCTTTCCAGTCAGACCATCTCACTTATTCTTGATGGTATCTTTGTGCTCGTCTATCTCATCATACTCTTTACACAATCAGTGTTTTTTGGCGGGCTAGTGTTTAGTATTGGTGCGCTGCATGTAGTACTCCTTATCGTCACAACACGTCACATGCATAGGCTCACCCAGCGTGATCTACGGGCCCATACCGAATCACAGAGTTATGTGGTTGAAACCCTCAATGGCATTGCAACACTCAAAGCTGCTGGGAGAGAAGAACAGGCACTTGAGCACTGGTCTAACCTCTTCTTCAAACATCTGAATATCACGCTTCGACGTAGCCAACTCTTTGCAACAATAGACACTTTACTGAATACCCTGCGAACCTTCTCACCAGTCGTGCTGGTCTGGATCGGTGCCTATCAAGTGCTTGATGGCACCATGACGGTGGGAACCATGCTTGCACTGAATGCATTGGCTATCGCCTACTTAACCCCATTGGCATCACTCGTGGCAAGTGGACAACAACTGCAATTTGTGCGAGCGCACCTCGAACGACTGACCGATGTATTAGAGGCACAACCAGAGCAAACCCAAGCCAACAACCAAACAGATATCACGTTAAGTGGACACATTGCGATTCAAAATATACACTTCCGCTATGACGATCACTCACCGCATGCACTACAGGATGTCTCATTTACAGTTGCCCCAGGGCAAATGGTCGCTGTCGTCGGTCCTGCCGGGGCCGGCAAAAGCACCCTTATTAAGCTATTGTTGGGACTTTATACGCCTAATGAGGGAGCTATTCGCTATGATGATATGCCTCTCGCAGAGATAAATCTCCACACACTCCGTCAGCAATGTGGCGTGGTCTTGCAAGAGTCGTTCTTATTTAGCGGCTCTGTGCGTAACTCGATCTCTTTTGGAAACACCGAGATGTCGCTGGAGCAGATCAGCAACGCTGCAAAGCTGGCTGGTATCCACGATGAAATTATGCAGTTGCCGATGGGATACGATACGGTGATTGCCGAAGGAGGAGTGGGCCTATCAGGAGGCCAGCGGCAGCGGCTATCGCTGGCCCGTGCAATTGCCCATGAACCCAAGCTACTCTTCCTCGATGAGGCAACCAGTCACCTGGATGCAGCGACTGAATATACGATTGAACAGCAGTTATGTACACTAGACTGTGCTTGCGTTGTCATTGCCCATCGCCTGAGCACAGTTCGCAACGCCGATCTTATTCTTGTGCTTGACCAGGGGCAAATAGTTGAGCAGGGAACCCATGAGGAACTCCTTGTCCATGGTGGACACTACGCCAAACTGATACAGCATCAGCTTGGCGTAGCCACAGACTCCTCACGATAGAATGCGTACAATCTCCTTTGTCCTCACATAATCAGGAGTCAATATCGACTATGTCGCTTCAGAAACCTGCGTCACACGTGCATCAGATCGCTTTACATCATAGCGTTGCCAGAACCATACCGATGCAATGATGGCAATACCGAGCAGGTCCATAATCAGATTCGGGTAGAAACACAGAAAAGTTCCTACGGCAAAGATAAGCCATTCCCACCAAGTGGTTCGACGCACCAGATAGAACATCGTGGCAACAGAGAAGGCAACTGTACCAAGAAAAGCCGAGGAATATGCCAACAACACCTCATACATTGCCAGATCCTGAAGAATTTGTCCCCCTTCACCGACCAGCAAAATAGCTGGACTAAACGCGAACAGAATAGGCATAACGTAGAGTAATTTCGCAAACTTAAACGCAGTCCATCCGGTCTTCCAAGGATCGGACCCAGCAATGGCTGCGCCAGCATAGGCTGCCACACACACCGGCGGAGTAATGTTGCTATCCTGACTAAACCAGTACACAATCATATGAGCAGCAATGAGTGCGACCCCAAGTTCGGTGAGCGCCGGAACCGCTAAAACAGCGACAATCAGATATGCAGCCGTTACCGGCACACCCATCCCCAAAATAAGAGACGCAACCGCAATCAGCGCTATCGCAATGAGCAGATTCCCATCACTCAGGCTGATGATAATGTCGGAGAAGCGCAACCCAATACCAGTACCATAGATAGCACCGACGATCATACCAATCACACCGACGGTTGCACCAATCACCAGCGTATCGCGGGCGCCTTCGTTGAGTGCCTCGATGGTGCTACGAACGACACGCACAGTGCTGCGTCCAATCGCGTGAAAAATGGAGCCTCCCTGTGTTGCTGGATCACGCAAATCAGCCGCGTTATCGGGCATGGTGTACATCAGTGCAATACAGGCAAGGATCGACCAGAACGCTGCAAACCCTGGCGAATATCCAATAATCATGAGGGCAATAATGATGAACAGAGGGGCAGACATGTACCAATCTTTACGGATAATGTCCATCGGTCTTGTGCCCGTTTCAATGCCTTGAAGATTATTTTTCTTTGCCTCAAAATGTACCATCGTCAACACCGACGTAAAATAGAGGATGGCCGGGAAAATGGAGATAAGGACAATCTGTGCATAGGGAGTACCAGTTAATTCAGCCATCAGGAACGCGCCCGCCCCCATGACCGGCGGCATAAACATACCGCCAATGGAAGCCGATGGTTCGATAGCACCAGCCACGTGCGGTTTGAAACCGGCCCGTTTCATCAGCGGAATAGTAAAGGCGCCAGTACTTACCGTATTCGCAATAGCACTTCCCGAAATTGAGCCAAATAAAGCTGACGAGATCACCGACACTTTGGCTGGGCCACCCGTACTACGACCAGCCAGCGCCAGTGGCAGATCGATAAAGAAACGACTGGCACCACACTTGCGAAGAAAAGCACCGAAAAAGATAAAGAGGATTACATACGATACCAGCACATTGGCCATGATCCCGAAGACACCCTCCTGCTCAAAAAAGAGTGTTGTCGTCGTACGCAGCCAATCCCGACCACGGTGGGCAAAGGTTTCAAGTATAAACCAATCATAGAGTACATCGCCAAAACGCAGGTAGAGTACAAACAGAATACCAATAATAGTCATCGACCAGCCCAGTACTCGCCGCGAGACTTCCAACGCCACTATCAGGCCAACTGATGCGATGAGAAAGTCATCCTGATTGTAGGCACCACCCCGAAATTGGAGATCACGGAAATTGAGAATGTAGTAACCAACAACCCAGATGGTTAATCCAATGAACACGAGATCAAAGAGGCTTGGCCCGGATTTTGGCGCAATGATTGCTCGCAACACACCCGATGACTCCCCACCCTGTGCCGCGTCCCGTGCCGCAAACCATTTCCCAATTCGACCAGATCGAGGAAAAGCAGGATAGAGCAGCAAGATCAAAATAAAAGTGAGTGCGACATACATGCCCCGTTGCCACTGGACTGGCGCAGGAAGTGTGCCTGCTGTGTAGATATAGAAGCTGCTCATACCAACCGCCAATACCCCCACCACGGTTGACCAGAAAGGGTTGAGTATCCGCGTCTTGCGCTGTTCTTTCTCTACTAGCTCTTGTAGCTTTTTCTGGTCACCCGAACCTGCCTCATGTGTGTTGTCGCCTTCAGGCGACCCTGAACGATCAAACACATCTTGTGAGTCTTCTGAAGACCCCCGCCGTTCAGTGTGGTCAGCCATGCAAGCCTCCTCGTTGAAGTGATGTTGTTGGTAGGCAGTTCGACCAACATTCATTCGTCAAACTACCCACCTAATTCAGAAACGGATAACAGATGTGTGATTATTCTTGAGGGAGCGCAGCGTCAGGAATTTCAGTTCCAATCTCTTCCCAGTAGCGCTGGGCACCTGGGTGGAGAGGAATTGGAATGTTTTGTGCCCCTTCTTCAGGGATCATTTCACCAGCAGCAGGGTGTGCCTGAACCATTGAGGACAACCCACCCTCTGCAAATACGGCTTTGACCGCATTGTAGACCAGTTCTTCAGGAACATTAGCATTTACCGACCAGATAGCGGTATCCTGGAAAGACGAAACATCTTCATCGACGCCATCATACGCACCGCCCAGCAGAGGGCGCTCAGTGTAGAAAGGAAACTCATCAAAGAATCCGGCCTCAACCCCAGGGTTGTAGACATCAATCAAACGAATAGACGTTAGGGTTGAGGCTTCTGTGACGGAGGCGTTGGGGAAAGCAGCCAATACCCAAAAACCATCAAGTTGTCCATCGCCCATGGCTGCGGCGGCCTGCGAGTAGCCTAGGAATTCTACTTCCATTTGATCATAGAGACCCAGGTGTCGGAAGTAACGTTCTGCAGATAGTGCCGCACCAGAACCGGCATTCCCAAGCGCAATACGTTTCCCTGGAAGATCATCAACGGTTTCGATCCCACTGTCTTCAGACACGACAAGATGGATTACACCACCATAGAGCTTGGCTACAGTGCGTAATTCATCATAGACCGTTTCGTCTTCAGGGAGCAGACCTTCACGCCCAAGCGACATATCAGCCGCATAGACAATCCCATACTGAAAATCATCAGCATTTACGCCACGCAGATTCGCAGCAGAACCACCAGTTCCTTCGGCGGCAATGTCAAGGTTGGGATCCGCATCAGCCATAATAAGGGACAGGGCATTGGCAAAGGTCTGGAACGCACCACCGACCGGACCGCCACCAAACGACTGACGTACCGTTTCGCCACTGGCAGCGGGGGCCTCCTCAACAGCTTCACCATCGGTAGCAGGGGCATCTGCATCATCGGCAGGTGCTTCGGTGCCGGCAGCACCACCACAGGCAGCAAGCAAAAGTGCGAAACTCACAAACAAGGCGAGAATTGCGTGGAATCGGCCAACATGACTGTTCATCTGTGAACTCTCCTTAATTACAATAGGCTACTTTGCGCTCAACATAAAGTAATATGCGACTTGAACTGCCGTTATATGTGTAAAAATGCGGCCACAGCACTATTGATGCACACAGCCTGGCATCAGATCCTGTAAAAGGTTTAGTCCGGTGATGAGTTTAATTCAATGGTCAAGGAGATGGCTCCAGAGCATCGTCTGACATGGGAAAGACATGCCAACACCAAATCTCTACATATATAGTCGTTCGTAAGGAGAATATCTTTACAGTATAGTACTATATTCTATATTCGCTTAACGAGTAGATAGTTAATATCTTACCACTAAACATTAAGTTTTGTCTACTCTGGTGTGTGTAAAAACGTTAATGGGATGCGAGATCGGCAAACCTTACACATATTTTTGTGTGCGAGGCTTGCAAACGGGGGGGACGTTGTAACAGCAAAAAGTACTGTTTAGGAGGTTCTATGATCAATGAAGCGTAGCTCACAATCTCCGTCACTTGACTTACATACCAAAAGACATGTAGTTTCTTCAAATTGCATTGAAAGCAGGATGTACTCGTCTGCTTTATCAGTAGGGATAACATCCGCGTTTTGGAGAACCTTTCCTCTGAACCAAACTGAATGATCGACACAAGCCACACTTTCGTCCAGATCATTAGCAGACTCATCGTGCTGGTAGCGATCAATACCACAATACGCACCATCTATGAAAACACGGTACCAGCACTGAGCCCATTGATCATACATCCAGAGCAGAATAACATCGTTATCGATTGTGTCATTGATAGATTTTACACAAGAGAACTGTGCTCCTTCCCAGTCACTAACTGTCCCTGTATAGTCTTGGAATATCCTATCTATGTACATACTTACAGCCTCTTGAATATAATCATTGATCGGCTCCTCACAATGTACCATGGGTTTCATGCTTCCTGAACCACCCATCCGCAAGAGTCACAAACTCCTCCACAAAGGCAGGATCGGTCGAGAAGTGCCCCCAGTCGATCTCGACATACTGCTTCGGGCCGCCCAACCGAGCGTATGTCGCTCTGGTGAGCTGCGGTGATACCATCTTATCACGCATAGTGTTGATGACCAGCCATGGCGTCTGGTTGTGGGCAAGTGGGCGGTGTGGCGGAGCATACTGAAGACTCGCAAACGAACCAAGCGTGATGGTGCGTGGTGTGTAGGGATCGCGCTTCCATATGTCGATAAAACCACTTGCATGGTCCCGCTCATCAAGCATATGATCCCAATGCGCTATGGGGAGATACGGCAAACGCACCTTTGGCAAGCGTTGAGCAAGCGGTCGTGTGATGGTTTTAGACAGCCATGCCAAACCAGGGATCTTTGCCAGCGACGCAAACTTGGAGAGTAACAATGCAGTTTGTGGATCATCAAAGGCATACATCTGGGCTGTGACAATCGCATTGACATGAGCACCCAGCGCAATAGCGTTATAGCTTATACCTGTGCCCATGCTGCCACTGGCCATAAACAATGGGCCGTGGTAGCGCTGACGCGTCCAAGCAACGATATCGACAATGTTCTGCGCCATGCCATCAATCGTAAAATCGCCCTTCATCGCGCCGACACCCGTCCGGCCATGCCCCTGCATATCAGCAATAACCACTGTATAACCACGCTCATAGAAGGCCAACGCCAGCAACACAAAGATGCCAGAGTAGCCACCACCACCATGATTCCATATCAGGACCGGGGCCTCTGGTTCGGGGCGCTTGTAAACATTTACATACAAACTCGTTCCCTGTGAATGAATAGTATGTTCCTGAAGTAGTTGTTCTGCTTGCTTGATCACAGCAGGTGAATAGTAGTTATGCCAGTATGGTGTTTTTTCTATGCCTGTATCTATTGTTTGCATCACATGTCTTCTTTCTTTACAATTGTTCTTACGGATTGCACGCATTAACAGGTATATAATATGAATGATTCGTCAGGTTGACTAGTCGCGTTTGGGATGGTGACAATGAGTAAAGCGTTTTCACACAAGAATTGTCGTAGGAGTCCCACACAGGAGCGCTCTCGCTTTACAGTTGAAGCGATTCTTGATGCGGCTGTTCAGGTTTTTGAGCACCATGGCTATGCGGCTGGCACCACCGCGCGTATTGCTGAACGAGCAGGGGTATCGGTAGGGTCACTCTATCAGTACTTTCCGAACAAGGATGCAGTGTTGATCGCGCTGGCCGACCAGCATATTGCCGAGTGCTACGAACTAGCCCATCAGGTCTTCACACAAGTACAGGCAATAGCATGCAGCTTAGACCAATCCCTGCGGTTGATTGTGCGGGGATTTATCGAGCTCCATACGATCAATCCACAGGTACATCGGTTACTTTACGAGGAGGTTATTCTGCCAACAGAGGTACGAAAGAAACTGATGATTGTGTTGCAAACAATTACCGAGCAGGTACGCGAACTCCTCGCACAATACGCCATCATACACGAAGAAAATCTCGATATGACAGCATATCTCATTGTGCAGATCGCGGAACATCTGACCCATCAATTGGTGCTGCATCCACCCTACGAAATGACCACAGAGGCACGGGTTGAGGAGGTTGTACGAGTCTTGCAGGGGTATATTCAACAACAGTCGGCACAGATCAAAACATAACCTACACATTGTTTGCAGCAAGACACGCCACGAACTCCTGATCATCTGCATTGGCTCGATACAGCCACATAGCACCAGCAGCACGTTCACCACGCAGATAGGCCAGTGCAGGCTCACGCATCCCCCGCCATCCAATCTTGTGTAGTCGTTCTAGGGCATCGGCAAGCGGCACCCATGTCACTTGTAGAATTTCCCCATCGGGATCACGGCTGTCTGGTGTGCCGGACCAGGACTCAATCTCAAAAGCAAATGCCAACGTTTGAGCATTGTGTCGAGGGCGGTCAATCTGAGAACAGTATGCAAGCCGACCAATCGCTTCGATCTGAATGCCTGTTTCCTCATAAGTCTCACGGATGAGCGCCTCTGTAAGTAGCTCACCGGTCTCGACCAATCCACCAGGTAAGGCCCAGTATGGATGTGGATCGTGAGTGCCCTGTTGCTGAACAATCAGAATGTGATCGTGATGGCGTGCAATCGCAATGACAACCAAATCGGTGCGATGGGTCATGTTGGCTCCTATATGCAGAATTGGGTCACAGTATTGTATACTACAACCAAAGATAAACGCATAGCTTACTATGTTGAAGGAAACGATGTGGAGATTGATCATATCTTTATCTGTGTAAAACCCGAGGCGCTAGAGGCTGAAATGCTTAAGGAATTTGGTTTAACTGAAGGGACAGCAAATCAACATCTTGGGCAGGGCACGGCCAATCGTAGGTTTTTCTTCCACAATGCTTTTATAGAGCTTTTATTTCTTCGAGATGATACTGAACTACAGAGTGAGTTGACCAAAGCAACACGACTCTATGAGCGGCTTACCTCCAAGGGAAAAAATACATCTCCATTTGGTATTTGTCTTAGACCTAAGACAGACAATGAGAAACAAGAACTTTTCTCAAGTTGGGCCTATAGACCAATGTACTTACCAAAACAGCTAAAAATAGATATTGGACATTCGCCTCTGCACGAACCAATGTGGTTTTTTCTACATTTTGCATCACGGCCCGATAAAGCGAAACAAGAGAAACAACAGCCTTTAAGAAACCCAAAAGGCTTTAGAGAGATAACCTCGCTTCATATTACCATTCCAAATACTGAACAATTATCTGGCCCAGCACTTTGTGTAAGGCAGATCAAAGGTGTGGAGATCGTCGAAGGGGATGAGCATTTGCTACAAATTGGATTTGATAACGAGCGCCACGCGCAGTCTTGGGATTTTCGGCCAACACTCCCTTTGGTGTTCAGATGGTAAGCCTTAGTACAACAATCAAATCTTGTCAAAAGCATAAGCTAGTTGACTAATAATACCGTATGAGGAAACTATGCCATGTTAGAAACTTACTGTGTGCTCATTGGTGAAGCTAAAGCTATTGAATTATTTGCTAGTAAGCTCACAATGGGGCAAGTATGTGAGTACTCACCTGGGTTCAAATTAATTCCCTACACATCTGCGGTACATTTGGAACTATGCGAGAAATATAGCGAGAACCCGCCTGGTGGAGATATCGAAGGGACAGTAAGTCTCAATGGCGCAACTGAACAACTAGCTCGTGAAGCATCGCAAGGAGGCAAAATAGCATATCTTTTTGAAGAGCACTTTGGTGGGTGGCGAGACTGTGACTCAGTTATTTGGTACAACGGTAACATTATATTTGGTCCAACAAGCGAATATGAACACCAACGAACTACTTTTGAAAAGCTAGGGATTGACCCTCAGTACTTTAGCCATTTCAAGAAATATGATTGCCGATAATTTTTATGAGGATAGTAGGATGATAAATAAACCAGACCCATGGTTTGAACAAATCCACAGACGGATTGGAATGTACGTTGGACCACCCGATCATACTGCCGTGTGTCGACTTATATGGGAAGCAATTGACGAGGCTGTTGATACGGCAGTATACAGTTCCTGTTCTCGGATTAGCGTCACTGTTCACACCGATTGCTCGGTAACTATCGCCTATGATGGCACGTATCCCGAAACACTTGCAACAGATCTCCAAACCGCATTGAATAACATGGCAACCCAGCTTGAATGGCGATTGGCACCAATCCCCATTATGAACGCCCTCTCCGAGCACCTTACAATCAGCATATTCACTGGAACACACCATTTCCAGCAACATTTTCGTGGTGGTCAATCAATTAGTTCAGTGGAAGATCACGGAATAACCACAATACGTGGGCGACGAATTCATTTTGTTCCAGATAGCATCTGTTTCAGCGATGTACAGGAACTCTCGCCTTACGCGGTATTGGGTCATTTGCGAACGGTTGCAATGCTCGCTCCCGACGTTCGTGTGCAGTTCTGCGATGAACGAACGGCTCTGCTAAGCGAGTTCACTTATCGTGAGGGGATTCGGAGCTATCTGATCGAGCAGGATTATGACCGAAATATCAACCCACAATCGTTGTTTTACTGTAGCAAAGCTGATGCACACATAACTGGAGAGGTAGCATTCCATTGGTACTATCGTGGATTAACAGAGGTTTCCAGTTATGCCAACTGGCGAGCAACGCCCGAGGGAGGCAGCCACGTGACAGGTTTCTGGCGTGGATTGGCACTCAGCCTGGACCAGTTTGCACGGCAGGAGGGGTATTTTCAGGTTGACACTCCACGACTACGTCGTCGTCATGTCCCTCAACCATTGACTGCCATCATTGCGGTGCGTGTGGAGACGCCAAAGTACCGTGATGCGTCACGGAATATCCTGCATGACTCATCAGTCAAAGCTTTTGTTAGCCAGATGCTTCAAGAACAGTTGCCAACCCAATTTGCAGCTGATCCACACTTTGTCATCGAGTGGGCTAAACGACACGTCTGGTTCTTACGAAATAAGGATATCTGATAGGATGAAGTAGATCTACCAAACCTACAGTACATGCAAGATTGATTGAGTAAGAAAGGGCCACACCAGCATGACCGACCTACCATCACCAATACCAGACCAAGCACAGGAGGTCATTATTGAGACTTGGGAAACTGGTGCAAAGAGTGTGGCTAACTACGTCCTTGATGGACAACGGGTTGGTCGTCGAGGCTGGAATGAGACGGGCCAGCTTGACATGGAGTATGGTGTCCGAGATGAGCGGATGCACGGATGGTACCGTACATGGCACGAGAATGGTCAACTCTGCGAGATGACGTGGTATGAGCAGGGGCAAGAACATGGGACGAATAAACAGTATGATGAGCAAGGAAACCTGATCGGTACCTACACCATGGTGCACGGCACTGGTGTCGATCTGTGGTTCGCCAAACCTGGAGTCATCACCGAAGAACGCCACTACCAGGGTGGTGCACACCATGGCTATGAGCGATGGTGGACCGGAGACAATCAGACCATCTCTGAAGAGAGCCATTTCTGGCATGGGGTTGAACATGGCATTTTTCGTGAATGGAACGAGGCGGGGCGATTGCGACGCGGTTATCCCAGCTACTTTGTATCGGGAAATCGTGTGAATAAGCGCCAGTACATGCGAGCCTGCCAACAAGACCCGACATTACCACCTTTCAGTGCTGATGATAATGTACCAACACGTCAACTCCCCGATGGGGTGAAACAAGGTATACAACTCAAGGAACCAGAAAATAGCTCCTAACGTCTATTGCTATTATCAGTGTTATTAGAGGTAGAGGGATATCAACGCTCATGAGCGACATGCTGGACACTAAACTCACGCAGATTAGCCGCCGTCTTGAAGACCTACGACGCAGTAGCTGGCGAAAGTACCGTAGTTGGGACGGTAAAATGATTGACCGTTTCCAACGTATGAATCCGCTTTCGGAAGCGTCACTACGGACCTTTGAGCAGGCTCATGGTATCGAACTTCCCCCTGATTATCGTGCTTTTCTGGCCACCATCGGAGCAGAAGCGCCAGGACCTTACGAAAGTTTGCTCCCACTGGAAGACTGGGATGATCTGTGCATCGATTTTGAACGCCCTTGGCCCACATCGTATCTAGCCATACCCTTCACCCTGGTGCCAGGTGCCAACATCGAACTCGTTGATGAAGACGACCAGGAAATGATGTTGCAAATGGAAGACTATCAGGGTTTGTTGGCCATTGCAAACCGTGAGCCCAACGACCCATGGATCGATGAGTTCTATGGCACGAGATGTGCGCTTGTGGTTACTGGTACTGCTCGCGGTCGAGTGGTTTATATCGGTGATGAGGAACGACCGCCCTACTTTATGCCGGATGCCTCATTTTTGGATTGGTACCTGCGCTGGCTGGACGAACTCAGTGCAGGCATCGACACCTGGGGCTTCAACCACCTTCCACGGGATAGCGAAGCCAAACTGGTGGATGCCTTCTACCAATCGACCACGCCTCTGGATCGGAGAGATATCCTCTACGCCCTCGCACGACACAAGCCCTTGATAGAACGCGCCGATGGAGTGCTGCGAGCAGGTGTGGAAGACCCGAATCCATTAGTGCGAACTGCCGCCGTACTACAGTTATTGTTCTGTGGAGAAGAGTTTACCCCCTTGCTAGTGGAGCGCCTGCAAGACGAAAATGCATCGGTACGCACTGCCGCCGTGAAATCACTATCTCGCAAAGAACGTTTGGTCCCCGTGCTGGTGGAGCACCTACAGGACGAGGATGCGTCGGTACGTGAGGCAGTTGTCGAAACCCTTCGTGCAGGGAAATATGTGGCGAATTACATCCCTGAATTGAATACGGCACTTGAACAAGAGCGTGACGCTCGCGTCTTGTTCAGTATGGCCCACGCTCTTCATGAAGCGAATGGCCTTCGTTTAGCGTCGCTGGCAAAGCAGGTTAACAGTCCTAACGAAGGAATCCGTATGTATGTTGCGTACTTCTTCGAGAAAACCGACGGATTTGAAGGGGCGGAAGGGCTCGAACAACTGCTCAACGATGAAAACGCGACAGCCCACGTCTATGCAGTAGCTGCCTTTCACCGCCGAGGACTAAACGCTTCTATCGAGTGGATTGCTGCGCGGCTGGCGCAGGTTACCGAGTCCGAGGAACAAGATCGTCTGAGCAAATACCTGAACGTTCTCCAAAAGGAGCAGGCTACAGAGTCCGAGGAACGAGATCGTCTGAGCAAAGCCCTGAACGTTCTCCAAAATCAGCCGTCCACAGCATGGTACAAAATACGTAACTTTCTCAGCCGACTGGGATTCTGGTGGATGTAATAAAAGAAACGACAAAAGTTATTCCTGGATAGGAAATAGATTGAAGCATAATCAGTTCTACAAATACCTTGATGAACAGATACGTATAGCACTTGATGATGAAATAAAGCTTTATACGAGCAATAGTCTTCTTATATCGCATCACAACTATTATGATCAACAACAAGCACAGGACAACCTCATATCCTGGCTACGTGAACGCTGGCGTTTGGTACTACACACCAACAACATTCCTTATCATCAATATACAATCATAACAATGGCACTCTTACTTCATCGGTATGGGTGGGATGTCACAACGCTCTTGCCGGAAGTAGAAACTGCAGTACGCCAGCTTATTCCACACATGTCGAAGGGTTTTGAACGTGCCAGCGATAACCTTTTGAGTCTACTCGACACACCGCCGAAAACACTCACACGCAGGCCGCCAAGATCGTTTATGTCAACACAACTGAAAACTGATAATCTCATCTCTATACATCTCAATGGATGTTACCATTTTGCCTTTGTGCACAGTGTGTCACACGACAGGTCAGGCGACTATCCCGTGATTGAGTTCTACAGGGAAACACATACTCAGCCAGAGCAGCCATTGATTGATCATCAAGCGTTGGGACGACGTTATGCCGATGGGATACCGCAAGTAGCACGTTATGGCGTATTTGGCCTGATCCGTCTACCAGACCCAGCTAACCAGATAACATTGGTGCAAAGCAGTTATGAGACGCCTCCAGAAGAAGGGCACCTCGCAAAACCAACAGGGCTGTATACTTTTATTGATTTCACACGGCTCAACACATACATCAAAGAGCTGTTTGCGAATCCCTGATACTGACAGAAGATAGTATACTACTCAGAGAGGTGCTTTTCTTTACAAGTGGAATCGACATAACAGCACGTCGCTATAGCGAACAACACTATGCGATACTACTAAGCTTTAATGTTCATCTATATTTTATGGAGACACAATGGATATTTTAATTTTGGGCGGTACACAATTCGTAGGTCGGCACATTGTAGAAGCGTGTGTGAAAGCTGGCCATCGGATCAGCATTCTGACACGTGGCAAAACAGCAGATGAATTACCTGCCGAGATAGAACGACTACACGGTGACCGCAACGAGGGTGCCACAGGTCTGGCGGCATTAGCAGATCGGTCATGGGATGCCTGTGTGGATGTGAGTGGCTACACACCCCGGCAAGTTCGCGCAAGTGCCGAACAGCTATACCAGAATGTGAAACACTACGTCTTTATAAGTACAGTTAGCGTTTATGATGAGACAGAACATCATCCGATTTATGAGACACATCCCTTGCTACCACCCGCTGCCGAGGATGTCACCGAGATAAACGCCACAACCTATGGCCCACTCAAAGTCACCTGCGAACATATTGTGAAGGAAATCTACGGTGAACAGTGTGCACTCCTGCGCCCACAGATTGTGGCGGGACCATATGATCACACTGCCCGTTACGCGTACTGGGTGCATCGTGTCGCACAGGGCAGGACCATACTCGCGCCGGGTGATGGCTCAGACCATGTCCAGGTCATCGACGCCCGCGACCTGGCCGACTTCACCGTAAAAGTGGTTGAGGGCCGTCTGAGTGGTGTTTTCAACCTCTCAGGGCCAAGGATTACCTGGGCAGAGTTCATGAAAGCACTCGGCGCGGAGAACCCTGTCTGGGTGGATACCGCGACTCTCAGGTCTGCCGATCTGGCTTTTGCGAAACTACCTCTCTTCATACCAGCAGATGATATCAACAGCAGTCTGATGAATGTAAGTAATGAGCGAGCAAAAACGGCGGGCCTCAAGCTGACCGATCCTGTAGCTACGGCGCAGGATACACGTGCCTGGAGCCTTAACGTGGATCTGAATCATGTACTGCCCCCAGAGCGCCAGGCAAAGTTGCTTTCACCAGAACGCGAGACAGAGTTGATCCAACTGACCAGAGGAACATAAACAGTTACCATAAGGGGCGTTAACTCAGCCTATGACACTTTCGGAAGCAGACTTGATTATGTTCATATAAGTCCTAAGCTGTTGAGAGTCCATCGGCTACAACCGAACGTCACGGTCAAGAGCAAACAAGGAACGGTTTATCAAAATAGTATTGCTCGACCAGTACTCATTGGTCAGCGATGCTCATCTTCCACTGAAAGGCAGATGTGTTTGGTGGTAAACTCGCTGCGTGGCCCTGTCTCCTAGATTGGTTGCATGCCGCGCATCAAAGACAAGCAAGGAATATCCACGAAAGCGTTGATCACGAAAAAGGTACAGCGTTGAAATGTTGAGTTGTGCTATAGCCAGATAGTGTTCATTGTTCGCTGGGCGTGGCGGACAGAGCACACAGCCAATACCGCGCTTTGCGTCCTCCCAGAAATCATGCTGTTTCAAAGGCAATCTCCCTCATTTGTAGAATAGTTTAGCCAAGTGTAGCGTGAATCGCCACTCAAAGCTGCTAAATAGCTTTGCAATACTCAGAATGGTGAGATTTGCAATGCTAGAGCAGGAACACAGAAAGCCGAAACATATACACAACAAAGTTCGTACATCTATATGCCTTTAGATTTATTTGGACATGTAGAAAATCTTCGCCAGATACATAGTAAGAAGGGAGTTTGTACGATGCGAGGAAATTGGAAATCTTGTGTTTGCTTTGCAGTCTTTGTTTGTGTATACGGTTTCATAGTATCCGCGTGTAGTGTTCCTGCGACAACACAGGCAGAACCTGTGCTAGCACCAGCGCCAGCACCCGTCCCACAAGTCGAGAACACACCGACACCACAAGTCGAGAGAGCACCCGTCTCAGAAGTCGAGAACACACCGACACCACAAGTCGAGAGAGCACCGACAGTCCCAGTGGACGATACGCTGACTCCAACACCTGTAGCACCAAATGAGAGCGCAGTAAACGATGCTGAGCAATTTGGCCTTCAAGAAGGAATGCTCTACGCAGAAGCACGTGAGGTATTGATCGAGCAGGGCTGGGAACCACATACACAGGGCGCAGAGCCAAATCTTAATGATGCTACCGTCAGTGAATTGTTTGATTTAGGGTATGAGGAAATCAAAGACTGCTCCGGCACAGGTGTTGGACCTTGTCGATTTGAGTTTATGAACGACGCCGGGGAATTGCTGGTCGTGTCAACAGCTAAAATGGGAGCTTCCAGCAACCAGGATCGTGTGATTTGGAGTTGGTTTATTGAAGAGCTTATAGATGCTACACAAGAGGAGTCATCTTCGTAGTGAGCATCATCTCATCAGAAAGAAGTTGTATAAATGGCTGAGAGGGGTCTTGCAAACGACCACTTCATCGAGCGATCTTGTCACAACACCAGACGTACCCTACAATACGCATTCTTACTAAACCAATCGCCTCATACAGGAGTCGTGATGTTAACCGTGCAGCAACGCCAAAGCTACATTGACCAGATTCGAGAACTGCCTGAGCAGATTACCGCGCTTGTCCACGATCTTTCTGAGAAACAGCTAACCACACCATACCTGGCGGGGGAGTGGACTGTCGCGCAGAATGTGCATCACCTGGCCGATTCACATATGAACAGTTATATTCGCTGTAAGCTGATTGCGACCGAGGCCAATCCTCCGTTAAAGCCATACGACCAGGATCAATGGGCGACCTTTGTCGATGCAACTGCTGCCGATGTGAGTGTCTCGCTTCAACTGCTGAGCAGCTTACATACGCGCTGGGTGATGTTCTGGGAACAGCTGTCAGAAGAGGCGTGGCAACGAACAGGCCATCATCCTGAAAACGGTATGGTCAGTCTGGAGCAACAGGTGCAACTCTATGCTGAGCATGGCCTCGCGCATATTGATCAGATTCAACGCACCCTGGACGCACAGTCAACGGCTCGATAAAGGGACGCACAAATTACATTGATATACAGTGGAGATCAATATGGACGACGTATTACAACGCATCACACTAAATCCCAATATTGCTTTTGGGAAACCAACCATACGTGGTTCACGGTATTCGGTTGAGTGGCTGCTGGAACTGCTCAGTTCTGGTATGTCGTACCAGGAAATACTTGAGGATTACGAAGATTTAGAGATTGAGGATATCTACGCCGCCCTCGCTTATGCAGCAAAACTGGCACAGGTGAAACGCATATCGGTTTGACTTCCCGCTACGTTGCCGCTTCTACGATTGTGATAAAACGAATACACTGAATCTCTGCAAAACCACCATCACATGTGGTATCTTACCTGTAGTTGAGTCGACACGTTACTAGCTGTATGTTGGGAGGATGGTGATGATCACAGTACTCTGGTTGACCGACGATCTGGCGCTCGAAGCGGAGGTTGAGCAAGCTGCAGCTTTTGCCGAGGCGGAGTTGCATATCGCTACCAGCGCCGAGTATCTTCCTCGCACACCCGTTGATGTTATTCTGTGGTGGCCAACCACAAACGATGAAGAGACCTACCTCGCCCTCACCGAACACTGCCACCAGGTCATTCAAATGGTTAAACGTGGGCAACACCAGGACCGTTTGTGCCCAATTAGATCTAGGGGTGCACCCTGCTATTACGTAATCGTCCCCTTTGATCCCGAAGAGTTGGGAACTATCATTCGCCATGTTGTGAGACGTGCGAGGGGGCGAAGGGGTGGTGATAAGACGGAAGCTGGGTAGTCGTTAACCGTTGGTAAATTTAACGGTTTTATCGTCAGGTAGAGGAGATTATTGTTGTAGTAGTAAGCGTGCTGGTAAAGGATAACGTAATGAATCATATTGAGTGATCGGAGAGATTTACTAATACTTTCCTCATTGTTTTGTCATCTGTTCAGCAAAATGCTATACTTAATCTATGATGTAATTG
>JBCDFA010000049.1:0-28665 GCA_039178835.1 Chloroflexota bacterium | reverse complement strand
CGTATTATCGCCGCACTCGCAGTGTTCCCCTTTGCCTATCTGCTGCTGACCTATCTGTGGAAGCCGTTCTCGGCCATCGGGTCGTGGCTGATTATGCCGTTGGGCCAGCACTCGCTCTACGCCTACACGATGCATGTCCCGCTGCTCATCTTTGACAATCTGGTGCTCCCTGACTCTCCCGGCTTCACCTTTGCTGGCCAGTCGGTCAACGCGTTTGCCCAGCTAGTCGGCGTGTTTATCATCTGGTTTCTGATCAAGCGGCGCTTCCTGTTCTCGGTTGTGCCACAGTAAGCGCTATGGCTGGCGCAACGAATCGACGAGCGCCTGGGTAGCCGGAGAGGGTGGTGGTGTCATTTTGCTCACCACAATCATCACCAGCACATTGACAGGCAGACCAAAGATACCTGCTGCCACGTCGGTGATCCCCAGCACATTGAATTCCGGGTTTCTTAGATTGACCAGCATATAGGTGAGCGTCACGACCAGACCCGCCAGCATGCCCGCAATCGCCCCGGCCCCATTGGCACGCTTCCAGAAAATGCCCAGCACTAGTACCGGAAAGAGCGTCGCCGCTGCGATAGAGAATGCCCAGGCCACCAACTGCACAATAATCCCCAGCCGTCCGATAGCCGTAATAGCCGCTGCCACTGCCGCCAGCAACACCATCGCCCGCCCAAGCAGCAATCGGCGCTGGGCCGGAGTGCGTGGCCCCAGCACACGTGTATAGATATCGTGCGACAATGCCGAAGCAATTACCATAAGCAGGCCATCGGCGGTCGAGAGCGCTGCCGCCAGACCTCCAGCCGCCACGAGTGCCCCCACCATATGCGGCAGCCCAACGATCTCGGGCGTTGCAAGCACCACCAGGTCTGGATAGATATCGAGTTCGTTAAAAGAAAGAATGCCGTCACCGTTTGTATCCTCCATTGTTAAAAGACCGGCTTCGGACCAGTTGACTGCCCATTCGGGAATCGCGGTCATTGGCTGATCGACAACGTTCTGGAGGATTTCCCAACGGGAAAAGGCGGCATAGGCCGGCGCAGTGAAGTAGAGCAGGCAGATGAAGAACAACGCCCAACTCACGCTATGTCGGGCAGCGGCGACGTTTGGCACCGTGTAGAAACGCACCAGAATATGGGGCATTCCGGCAGTACCAAACATCAGGCAGAGCATCAGTGCCCCAAAATTCCAGGCGGTCCAATCGTTGAACGGCTCGGTGTACGCATTCGTGATGCCCTGCGCCGCTTCGAGTTGCTCGATGTTTTGCAATGCTTCGCCATACATGATTTGTGGTAAGGGCATACCTGTGGATTGAAATGACAGGATGGTGACAGGAGTGAGGTAGGCCAGCAGAATCACAATACACTGTGCAACCTGTGTCCAGGTCGTTGCACGCATACCACCCAGGTACGAGCAAAACAGCACTGCTCCCAGCCCGATGAATACGCCTGGCAGATACTGTACACCCAGAAAGCGGCTCATAATAATACCGATGCCGGTCACCTGGGCAGTCACATAGGTGAAGGAGATGATAATACAAATGATGGCTGACACCAGCCGCACACGATTACCACCGTAGCGTGCTGCAATAAAGTCTGGGAGCGTAAACTGGCCAAACTTCCGCAGGTACGGTGCGATCAGCACGGCCAGCAGCACATAGCCGCCGGTCCAGCCCATAATGTAGGCGAGTCCTTCGTAGCCAAGCAGCCAGAGTGTTCCGGCCATGGAGATAAACGATGCCGCGCTCATCCAGTCGGCGCTGATCGCCATGCCGTTGAAGAAGGCAGGCACCCGTCGACCAGCGACAAAGTAGTCGTCGAGGTTGCGGGTGCGGCTGGCCACGCCGATTATCGCATAAATCCCCAGCGTAATGGCCAGAAACAGCCAGCTAATCGATGCGGTCGGTAAAAATGCCTGTGCCTCAAGAACGCCGAGTAGCCAGATAAGCACAACAAAGCCGGTAGTGAAGGCCGCGTAGACCAACGCGATTTGCCAGATTCGCTCCTGTCGCTGGCCAGAGTCTGTTGGCTCTGCCGTGTCGTGTGAGCGGTCCAGCCGAGCAGCATACCATGCATAGGTTGCCACTAATCCCAGAAAGACGATTAATGCTCCCTGTGCAGCCATATAGTAACCAAGTGGGAAGCCAGTCAGAATCTGTATGTTGTTGAGCAATGGTGCAATGGCGGTTGGCACCAGGATGACTGCTGCCCAGATGACGAGCAGTATGACGACTAGTCGCAAGTTTGCACGCCAGTGGGATTGGTTTGCTGCGGGGGTTGTGAGCAATGGTGCGGAGTTATTTGCTGTGGGTCGTGCAATGGGGCGTACTGGCGGGGCTGTCTGCTTAGAACGGCTCAGTGGGATGTCGCCACTTCCACGCCGCATACGTGGAAAGAGAAAATCGATGACTGCTAGAGCCAACACCACCGCGAAAAACCACAGACCGATGAGGATGATCAGGCCACCCCAGTTGAAATCTGCTGAAAGATGTAACATAACGGAAGGTCTATCGTTTCCTGACTAGTGTTGTTCGATACTGGCCTGTCTTTTTCCCTTACAAAACAGCTTCAGCAACAACTGCATCGTGGGTCGGGAGCGTAATATGGAAGGTGGAGCCTTGCCCTTGCCCGGCACTGGTGGCCCAGATTTCGCCGCCCTGGCCATAGATGAGATGGCGTGCTATGGTTAGGCCAATGCCGGTGCCACCACTCTCACGGGTCCGTGATTTGTCAACGCGATAAAAACGCTCGAAAATATGCGGGAGGTGTTTCTGGTCAATGCCGACCCCGCTGTCACTTACTCCAATTTCTGCAAAAAAGTCGTGAGATTTTGCTTTGAGTGTGATCGAACCGCCGGGTGCTGTGTAGCGGAACGCATTGGACAGCAAATTAATCAGTACTTGTTCCAGCCGATCTGGGTCTGCCATGATGCGTGGTAATTCTGCGGGAGTCTGAACAGCCAGCGTAATCTGTTGGGCAGTGGCTTGCAATTGAAAGTGCGCTACTACTTGCTCAAGCAACGTCGACAGAACGACTGGCCGGAGATTGATCGGTATCTGGCCTGCTTCAGCATGTGACAACAGGGTCAATTCTTCAACGAGTCGTTTGAGACGCACCGCTTCATGTTGGATCATGGCAAATGTGCGTTCTTCGGGTGTGATCACGCCATCAATCAGTCCTTCCATGTAGCCCTCGATAGTGGTCATGGGAGTGCGTAGCTCGTGAGCGACATCGGCAAGCAGGGCCAGCCGCCGCTCTTCGGTACGTTCGAGCGCCTCGGCTAGTTGGTTGATGTTCTGACTGAGGACGGCAAACTCATCATCTGATTGGATAGTGGTTCGTTCCTGGTAGAGGCCCTGCGCGAGGTGTTGGCTCACAATGGATAGCTCTTGCAGTGGTTCGACGATGCGACGGGATACAAACAGACTTACCACAACGGCTGCCGCCAATGCAGCAAATGCGGCAATCAACAGGGCTTGATCGACGACGAGTTGGAATTGTTGCTGTGACAGCGCGAGATCGGCCTCCGACGGTGGTGCGTTCTGATCGGGTTGTGCCACTTCCATGCCGAGAGTGAGCGGTGGTCGGTATAACAGGCTGGTTCCGGCCAGAAAATGGGCGGTTGCCAGCAGTACCACCACACCAATGACAATGATGAGCAGGTGAGAGATAAAGAGTTTCCACCGGAGATGATGTAACCAATGGGTAAAGATAGAATCTCGCATAGCACCGTCCCAAATGTAGCACCTCAACACCGAATCGAGGTAGTACGCTCGTGCAGATTTTGCCTGTTATTGACGATGGCCAACAAATTTATAACCAACACCCCGTACAGTGAGGATCAACGTGGGGTTGGCTGTATCTTCTTCGAGTTTGCGACGTAGGAGACCGATATGTACATCGACAACACGATCAATGCCGACAAAATCTCGCCCCCAAATACGCTCAAGCAACTGGTCACGGCTAAAGACACGTCCTGGTTGTTCTGCCAGCGTGTAGAGTAAATCGAATTCGCGTGGTGTGAGTTCCACAAGTGCGTGATGATGATGCACTTCGCGTGTTTCGGGATCGATGCTTAGTGTGCCAAATTGCAACGAAGAACGATCATTGTTTTGCCCTGTGCTTTTGCGGCTACGGCGTAGAATAGCTTTAACTCGCATCACCAGTTCACGTGGGCTAAAAGGCTTCGTCACATAATCATCGGCACCAACAGATAGACCAACAATTTTGTCGATCTCTTCTGCCCGAGCCGTAAGCATAAGGACATAGACATCCATCTCCTGCTGGATCAGGCGGCATACTTCCAGACCATCAATACCAGGGAGCATGACATCAAGGACGATCAGATCGGGGTGGAGTGCACGTGCCTGTTCGAGGGCGGCGTGGCCATCGTGGGCAATGTGGACAATACATCCTTCGGCACGTAAGTAGTTGGCGATAAGATCAAGGATTGGTTGTTCATCTTCAACGACGAGAATCGTTGCGCTCTGCATTGAGCCAAATCCTTCACGAATACTATCTATCTACCAAGTATTCTGACACCATATGTGGAACTAGTTATGCTATGTACGCGGTATTGTAGCATGGATTTGTATATTGGCCTACCCTGGTTTTTAACTCATACCATACTTTTTTGATGGTGTCAGGACCTGTTGGGTCGGTTTTGCCGAAAATTATGGTATACTAAAGGCATTTCCACGCGGTTTTTGTAGATTACAAAGCTGATGAAACAGATTATATACCTTATGTGTTCTATATGTCATAGGATGTCCGAAGCTACAGTGCCTGCCAGACAGGAAGGAGTTTAGGTCGTAATGGGATTACGATCTCCTCGCAATTATCACCGGACCTAGATGAGCCATGGTGTTGACGTAGGTGTTGTCAAACGCCTGCCGCAGCATAGAGAGGGATATCCTGATCACAAGGGTACCCTACCAGTGTCATTTTTAATAGATACAAGGAGGTTTGTTGTGCAAAGAAGCCTGATCGCTATTATCTTAGGGTTCTTGCTTGTGGGCCTTGTTGTGGCTGCCTGTGGACCGCAAGAATCTGCGGGTACTCCTGAGGAAGAACCTGCCACTACAGATGCTGAACCTGCCGACACTGAGGAAGAAGCTCCTGCTGAAGAGGCAGAGGCTGAAGAGACTACGACAGATGAGGAAGAAGCTCCAGAGGAGGCTGAGGAGCCTGTGGATACGGAAGCTGGTGCTGCAACAGGAGGAAGTATCACCTTTTGGAGTACTGAGACACAGCCTGAGCGTGTTGAGGCCACTCAAGCCATCCTCGATAACTTTGAGGCCGAGAGTGGTATTACGGTAGAGTTAGTGCAAGCCGATGAAGATGCGTTGTCACAACTCACGACAGCTGCTGTGGCTGCAGGTGATCTCCCCGATGTCATCTTCCATCCGATTGATTTTACTATTGGTTGGTATGAGGAAGGTATTCTTGACGCAGAAGCCGCTGCCAGCGTTATCGATGAGTTGGGCGCTGATACGTTTGCCGAAGGCCCGCTCAATCTGGTCGAGGTTGACGAGGGGTATACCGCTGTTCCAAGTGATGGTTGGGGGCAGTTGTTGATCTATCGTACTGATCTGTTCGAGGAAGCTGGTCTTGAGCCACCTACCAGCTATGATCTGATTACTGCGGCTGCTGAGCAATTACACAACCCTGATGAAAGCTTCTACGGCATTACTTCAGCTTCTGCTGCAGGTGAAGTTTTCACGCAACAGTCATTTGAACATTTTGCGCTGGCGAACAACTGTCAGTTGGTAGATGATGCTGGCAGTGCCACGTTGAATTCACCCACCTGTATCGAGGCTGTGACGGCCTATACCAATCTGTTGGGCAACTATGGACCTCCGGGTGAGGGGACTGTCGAAAGTACACGTGCGACGTATTTTGCCGGACAGTCTGCAATGGTGATTTGGTCACCCTTTATTCTTGATGAGATGGCCGGGCTTCGCGATGAAGCACCGCCAACCTGCCCCGAGTGTGCTGACAATCCTGCATTCCTGGCCGAGAATTCAGGGCTTGTTCCCGCATTTGAAGGGCCAAGCGGTGCACCATCCCAATATGGTCAGATTAGCTACATGGGCATCACGACGAATGCTGATACTGAAGCGTCAATTGAGTTTTTGCGCTATTGGTTTGATGAAGCATATCTCGACTGGTTAGCGGTATCGCCAGAGGGCAAACTCCCGATGCGAAGTGGTACGGCAGATGAGCCAACCAGGTGGGTCGATGGCTGGGCACAGCTTGAAACAGGGGTAGATCGCAAAGCTACCCTTGGCGATCTCTATGGCGATGAGGTGATTCAGCTTCTGGTTGAAGGTGCTAACAACTTCCAGCGCTGGGGTTTTTCGCAGGGTGAGGGTGCACTGGTGACAGCAACATACCAAGATCTTCCGGTTCCACTGTTCCTTCGTGATGTACTCGATGAAGTGCTGACTCCCGAAGAAGCGGCCGAAGAGATGCAACTTTCGGTTGAAGATCTCCAACGTGAATAAAGTCAATAGGATAGAAAATGAGAGCGGTGGATTTCCATCGCTCTTGTTCTTTCTATAAGGAATAGGTTGTTTTTGCCTCCGTTCTCGAATCTGCAATAGCTACTCCCAACGAATGGCATATTGAGGAGACTTGCTTATGAGTGAGCATAGTGTATCTGGCGATACGACTCGTCGGAGACCACCTGGTCCTACCCTTGCACAACAAGAGTCGCGTCTGGCTTATACCATGTTGATCCCGACATTGCTGACTGTTGTGCTTATTGTTATCACACCAGTACTCTGGAATATCTGGATGAGTCTCAAGCGTATACGCCTGCGCGATTTGCAGAGTGCCGATCTCTGGGCGCTTGATCTGACACTTCGCAATTATGACTTTGTGCTCAGTGGGCGTAATTTCTGGCCTGTTTTTCAGACAACCGTTGTGTATACGCTGCTTGGGACAATTCTGACGTTGCTTTTAGGGCTTGCGGCAGCTATGATCGTTCGTGATTCGTTTCCAGGACGCAACATTCTGCGTGGCTTTTTACTATTCCCCTATATTGCTCCAGTTGTTGCGGTTGCGTTTGTCTGGCGTATTATGCTCGACGCGCAGTTTGGTATTGTGAATCAATTCCTTGACCAGCCCATAGCATTTTTGACACAACGCTTTGTGACGGTTGATCTCCTGGGGTTTGAGGTGCGTTGGCCGATGGCGCTCACGATGGTGATTTTGTTTGATGGTTGGCGCTATTTTCCATTCGCATTTCTCTTCATTCTCGCACGCCTCCAGGCACTTCCGTCGGAACTCTATGAGGCGGCGGCGGTTGATGGTGCCGTGCCCTCCCAGCGCTTCTGGTATGTGACTCTCCCGCAAATAACAGGTGTGCTGGGTACGATCTTCCTCTTACGATTCATCTGGACATTCAATAAATTTGATGACATCTACCTCCTGACTGGAGGTGCAGGTGGCACAGAGGTGTTGCCAGTCAGTATCTACGACTATCTGAGTGGTCGGGGTGATATTGGGGCGGCCTCAGCACTATCGATGATTATGGCGGTTTTCCTGATGATCTTTCTGACACTGTACTTCCGCTTTATCGCACGAGGGGAGGCATAACAGATGAGTCGTGAACGTATTGAAGTCTTCTTAATCAAGGTATTTAAAGTTATTGGTATTGTCTTTTTTGCATTTATTTCTATTTTTCCTTTTTATTGGATGTTGGTGCTCTCGATTCGCCCACTCCAAAATCTGCTGACCGATCCGTCACGATTGGTCCCAACAGTCGAGGAAATCGGCTCATTGGAGCCCTATCGGGGGGTGTGGGTTGAGCAGGGGTTTGGTCAGTTTATTGCTAACAGTACTGTGGTCTCTTTCGCCACTGTGACACTGACCCTTATTTTTGCAATTCTGGGTGCCTATGCGGTCGCACGACTAAGCTTTCGTGGTCGCAATCTTATGTCTTCAGGTGTGCTCCTGATTTATATGTTTCCTGCCATTGTGCTGGCTATTCCACTTTATGTGGTATTTTCTCGTTTGGGGCTACGCAACTCACTGCCTGGGCTGATGTTGGTCTATCTGGCCCAAACGCTCCCGGTGGCTTTGTATATGCTCCGTAGTTATTTCTTGACGATTCCTCGTGATCTGGAGGAGGCTGGTCTGATCGATGGATGTAGCCGCCTGGAGGTGATTCGGCGCATCACCCTTCCGCTGGCGGTCCCTGCATTAGCATCAGTTGGACTCTACACGTTTATGATTGCGTGGAACGAGATTCTGTTTGCGCTTCTGTTCTTGCTTGAGGCACGTGATCTCTGGACATTGTCGCTTGGTGTGCGGCAATTGGATACGTTTGAGGTGCCCAAGACATGGCTGATGGCTGGATCGGTCATTATCACAGTGCCTATTATTGTCATCTTCTTTTTCTTTGAGCGCTTCTTGACAGGTGGGCTGACTGCTGGTGCGGTAAAAGGCTGAGCAATCATGTCGTGTTGCGTCAATTATGTGGTATTATATAGGCGATTGAGAACCACAGATCTATGGCGTAAAAATCAAACAACGAAGTTTACAATCTAGCTTATACATCTGCTAAAGATGCTTACAGTGTGTATGTTTTAGGACGTGCCAACATTGACGGGTAGATGATTCTGAGTATAATATATGTACTAAATTTCACATACTCATGTTTCTACTCGACGGTGTATCCATTTTACAAATAACACACAAAAGCTATCTCCTTAGCAGTTGATATGCTGCAATACCTTCACAAAATACGTAGTTGTCTATTCTAGCAAGGAGGCCTCATGCCATTTCGTCGACCACTTTTACGTGGGATGAGTTTGGCTGTCCTACTGTTTTGTGGTGTGCTGGTTTTGTCTGCGTGTAGTACCAGCATGCCCATGTCTACTGTGGACCCGCAGGGCAATCAAGCTCAAAACATTCAAGATTTGTTATTCCCATTACTCTGGGCTGGATTGGGGGTCTTCATTGTCGTTGAAGGGATTCTGGTTTATTCAGTCATCCGTTATCGACGTAAGAAAAACACTGGGATACCAGCACAGGTCCATGGCAACATGCGGGTGGAAGTATTGTGGACTATTGCCCCTGCATTGATCGTTTTGGTTATTGCTATTCTTACCTTTCAGACACAGCGCATAAATGCAGATTTAGTTGGTATTGAAGACGCTTTACAAATTAAAGCAACTGGGTATCAATGGTGGTTTGAGTTTGAGTATCCAGACCAGGGTATCGAAACTGCCACTGATATGTATATCCCTGTTGGGAGAGATATTGTCGTTGAACTCCATGCTGAAGATGTGATGCATAACTTCTGGGTACCTAAATTAGCTGGTAAAACCTATATGATTCCGAACAATGTGAACCGGATGGGGTTCCGTGCGGATGAGCCTGGTATTTATCGTGGACAGTGTGCTGAGTTTTGCGGTGAGTCCCATGCTCAGATGGGTTTTCGTGTTATTGCAGTTTCTCAGGAAGCATTTGATCAGTGGCTTGCCGTCAAGCAAATTCCTCCAGAGATTCCTGCGGGTGATGCTCAGGAAGGAATTGAGGTTTTTAGTGCGCGTGGGTGCATCAGCTGCCATGTTGTTGATGGTAATGATCAGGCGGTTGGTCAACTTGGTCCTAATCTTACCTATTATAAGGATCGTACAACGGTGGCATCAGGAACATTACCCAACACAGAAGAAAATCTGGCTGCGTGGTTACGTGATTCCGAAGCTATTAAACCAGGGAACTTGATGGCCGGTGCTATTCAGCAAGGTATGCTTTCTGAAGAAGAAATTGCTGACTTGATCGCTTATCTGTACAGTATGGAAACTTCTGTCGAACGACCCGAAGTTCGTTAGCCCTAGGTATTTGGAGGCACTAATGACGACTCTTGACCAACCGGTGGAACAGCCTAATGTAGGCACAGTATCACCGCCGACCAAATCGATTGGTTGGGCAAGCTGGTTTAGTACCGTCGATCACAAGAAGATCGGGATTATGTACATGGTCTCGGCCTTTATTTTCCTTGTTATTGGTGGTATTGAAGCGCTTTTGATGCGTATTCAGCTTGGTGTTCCGAACAATACATTCCTCGATCAGGATCTCTACAATCAGTTGTTCACCATGCATGGTACGACCATGGTGTTTTTAGCTGTTATGCCGCTCAATACTGGTCTTGGTAACTATATTGTACCATTGATGATTGGTGCTCGTGATATGGCATTTCCACGCTTGAATGCCATGAGTATTTGGCTCTTTATCTTTGGTGGCCTGATGCTCTATGCGAGTTTTATTTTGGGTGGGGCACCGAATGCAGGGTGGTTTTCTTACGCTCCGCTCACACTGAAAGAGTATTCGCCAACCCACGGGATGGAATACTGGATTATGGGGCTCACACTGACAGGTGTTGCTTCGATTGCTGGTTCAGTGAACTTTGTAGTCACCATTCTCAATATGCGTGCACCTGGAATGACTCTTAACCGGATGCCGTTGTTTGTTTGGATGATGTTGGTTACTTCCTTTATTCTCTTGTTCGCATTTCCAGTACTGACAGCGGCACAGATTATGTTGCTCTTTGATCGCAATTATGGCACAGGGTTCTTTAACCCAGACGCAGGTGGTAACCCCATTTTGTGGCAACATCTTTTCTGGTTTTTTGGCCATCCCGAAGTCTATATTATGATTTTGCCGGTCTTTGGGATTATCTCTGAAATTCTACCGACCTTCTCACGCAAACCAATCTTTGGATACGCATTTATCGCATATTCTGGTGTTGCGATTGGCTTCCTTGGCTTCCTGGTATGGACACACCATATGTTTGCGGTTGGTCTTGGTCCTCTAGTCAATGCCTTCTTTGCCGGAGCAAGTTTCTTAATTGCAATACCGACGGGGGTCAAGATATTCAACTGGATTGCGACTCTCTGGGGAGGCTCGATTAATCTTAAGGCGCCGCTATACTATGCAGTTGGTTTTATAGCTATGTTCATTATTGGCGGTATCAGTGGTATCACCCTTGCCTCGCCGCCAGTGAACCTACAACAGACTGACTCATACTACGTGGTTGCTCATTTCCACTATGTGCTCTTTGGTGGCGCACTCTGGGGTATTTTTGCTGGAGCCTTCTACTGGTTCCCCAAAATGACTGGGCGGATGATGGACGAACGATTGGCCAAGATCCAATTCTGGATTATGCTGATTTCGTTTAACGTCACCTTCTTTCCGATGCATATTGTCGGAACACAAGGCATGCCTCGTCGTATTCCCACGTATGCTGCTGAGCAGGAATGGGCTTTCTGGAATCTTCTCGAAACGATTGGTGCTTTTGGTATTGCTCTTGCAGTGCTGTTATTTACGTGGAATTTGATTGTGAGTCTTCGAGCAGGCAAACGTGCATCAGCAGACCCGTGGGATGGTGCGACGCTTGAGTGGTCAACTGCTTCACCACCACCTGATTACAATTTTGCCACTGAGCCAGTGGTTCATAGCCGACGGCCTTTGTGGGATGATAAGTATCCTGAACTGAGCCATGGCAAACGTCGGGGGAAGGCAAAGAAAGACGGTAAGGCAGAAGAGAATGTTGATCCTAGTACCATCCATCTTCCCTCACCGACATATCAGCCATTAGTTATCTCAGCAGGGTTGACTGTGTTCTCGTTTGGTGTTGTGTACCTTGGGACCCACCCAATGATCGGTATTCCGCTTGCCGTTGTTGGTCTATTGATCTTTGCAGTTGCGACCGTCGGATGGGTTGGTGATGCATATAAAGATCGCGATATCGTCCACTAGTATTGAGTATAGGATACAGGTGCATCGCTAGGTAGATGTGCCTGTATCGCTCGACTAAATGCCTTGTGTATTATCAGGGAGCTATAGAAATATGAGTGAATTATCTACAACAGGCACACCGGCTCCATCCCATGGTCATGGGTCTTCAACTGGTGTGGATAGCCGCAAACTTGGGATGTGGACATTTATCGGTTCAGAAAGCCTCTTCTTTACTGCGCTAATTGCGACATATCTGATCTACAAGCCTGTTAACGCCGTTGCAGAGAACTTTCAAGACCCCAAGAAATATCTAGGTATTGAGCTTACAACGTTATTGGCAACTCTGCTGCTCGCTAGCAGCCTCACCATGGTGTTGTCATTGGCCGCTATTCGGCGCAATGATCTCAAGGGCTTTAAGACATGGATGCTCTCAACTATAGGATTAGGGCTTGCATTCTTGGGTGGACAGGTGTATGAGTTTTATCACTTATACAACTATCATGATGGGCCAAGTTTGACCCTTGACAGTAGTCTCTTTGGCTCAACTTTCTTTGTTTTGACAGGCTTCCATGGAACCCACGTTGCGATTGGTGTTATATGGTTGTTAGCTGTGTATATACGTGGCTTACGTGGGAGGTATTCAGCAGGAAATGATATGGATGTCGAGTTAGCAGGTCTTTATTGGCACTTTGTTGACTTAGTCTGGGTGGTTATTTTTGTATTGATCTATCTGATATGATGAGCTATATACTATTGGTCAGAGCATAAATCTATTCTATTTGTATATTGAGGAGTGCATTACTTATGGCAAAAACACAAGAAGTTACCCAGCACGACCATAATGGATCGGCCAGTGCACATGGCCATGAAGAATCGACGCGATTCTACTGGGTAATGGGTGGCGTACTTGCTGTTGTGACGTTTGCAGAAGTGATTATTGCAGAGTTTGGCGAGGCCTGGTTTGCAATGCCATATTGGCTAAAGTTCGTTTCGCTGATCGTCCTTTCGATTATCAAGGGCGCACTCGTCGTCATGTATTACATGCACTTAAAGGGTGATAAGAAGATTTATCAGTTTGTTTTTATTGCTCCATTCTGTATTGCTGTCTCGATGGGGCTTATTATGTTGGTGCTTTTCTCTGGGCATTCCGGTATTGCAGGTTAGCTGGAGGCTGTCATTCAGCCTGTTCAGGGGAGCACAAGTAGCGTGTGATAGCTAGAAAGTGCCGCTATGTATGTGTGGAACTTTGCACCAAGTCTCATCTTTGGTCTGACATTTCAAGCTGTAGGATACCTTGCGTGTATCGGCCCGCTTCGTCATCTCTTCCCTGGTTCAGCACCTGTTCCTCCAAAACTAATCTTGACCTTTATGCTGGGTCTCCTCACGTTCTTTATTGCGCTCGTTTCACCAATTGATCGTTTGGGAGACTCCTATCTGCTCACCATCCATATGGTTCAGCATATTCTTATTACACTAGTCGGTCCTCCGTTGCTGTTAATGGGAATACCACGCTGGATGTTGCGCCCGTTGCTACGGCTTCCCTTGGCAATGCCCATTGGACGCCTTTTCACAAACAACATATTTGCCTTTATGCTTTTCAATGTTGTACTTATTGGATGGCATTTTCCCGTCTTCTATGATGCAGCACTTCGCAATATTCATATCCATATTCTTGAACATATCATGTTCATTGTGACTGCCACAATCACGTGGTTACCTATTGTAAGCCCGTTCGATGAATTTCCTCCATCACCACCGGCTATTCAATGTGTGTACCTCTTTCTCCAGGCCTTTCCTCCAACTATTCTTGGTGCCTTCATTACCTTCTCTAGTACCGTTATCTATCCATCCTATGCAGAGGCACCGCGTATTTGGGGTTTATCTCCGCTGTATGATCAGCAACTGGGAGGGTTGGTCATGTGGGTACCAGGAGGGCTAATCTTTCTTTTGGTTATGTCGATTATCTTCTTTCGGTGGTTTGGTCAAGATGAATACGAAATGGCAGGTGATGGTTTTGCCTGATTTCGCAACTATCTGTCCTCTGCCTGTCATCGCTTCTGATGGCAGGCCTTTGTTTCCCCTTGCGTAGAAACGCACTTACCAGTACAATGCCTTGCGATGTCAAACAATAGCGCAGACCCGCTTGACGTGGACACGACTGAGTTTTGTCATCTCATTTGCCATGTTCGCGAGTGCGGGACAAACAGTGGGAACAACTATGGCGACATCTAGAAAACCTGATCCAGATCATCGTGTGGAAAACCAGCGGCATTCTCCACGAGCTGCCAAAAAACGAGTCGATCAACACCGTAACAGTGTTGCGCAACCGACACATAAAGTGTCACATCTTGGTCAGTACGTTGACCAAGATCAGAGTGTTGCCAGTGGTCGTGAATTACCCTCTGTTCATAGGTGGAGAACTGGCATGAAAGCCCTTGTTGGTCATCATTCCTGGCGTACCCAAAGATCAAAGATGAGAATGAAACGTTGGATCGAGCCGTTGCTGTTGGGTTCTGTTGATGCACTGCTTATTGTGTTAGGATGTGCGCTTGCTTACACGATGCGTTATCAGGTCAATTGGCCTTTCCCTTTCCAGTGGATTATCAGTGAGGTTGTGACAGAATTCCAGGTTGATCCGTGGCGTTTTGTACCATATGCTATTGCATTGCTTGCTCTACTTATTGGTCTGTTTGTAGTCAAAGGGCTGTACCGATTACCGCGCAATGCGGGTGCTCTGGATCATGCCGGCATTATTGTCAGTAGTACTACCATAGGTGTTGCAATATTGATTGTTGCAGTGTTTCTACATCAGGCTGCAGTATTCTATTCACGCCTTATTTTTGCATTTGCCTGGCTCTGGATTATCATTCTTCTTTGCTCGTGGCGTGGCCTCTTGATTGAATATCGACGTTGGCGTTGGACTCAGGGCATTGGGCGTGAACAGGTCCTAGTTGTTGGTGGTACAGGGTTGGGCCGTGAAATTATGGAGAGCATCGTTGCTCAACCATTTCTAGGGTATAAGTTGGTCGGGTATCTGGATGACAGACCACCCCCTACTCAGGAACGTCGTGATGGTCACTTTCAGCATCTGGGGAATGTACAAGAGTTGCCAATATTGACTCGGTTACTTTCGATTGATCAAGTTATCTTGGCTCTTCCATTTTGGGAACATCGCCGTTTGCCTGATCTCGTGGCGGCTTGCCGTGAGGCGGGTGTTGAATTTCGGGTAGCACCAGATTTGTATGAACTCAGTTTTGATCGTGCTGATGTGCGTAGCTTGGGGAGTGTTCCACTCATTGGTTTGAAAGAAGTGTCACTTAAAGGCTGGAAGATAGTCGTCAAGCGTATTGTTGATTTGGCCCTTATCGTGATTGCATCGCCATTGCTGCTTCTTGTTACTGCCTTGATTGCGTTGGCAATTAAATACGACTCAAAAGGCCCAGTTATCTTTCGCCAGAAACGAGTTGGCAAGAATCAACAATTATTTACCGCATACAAATTCCGTACGATGACCGTCGATGCAGAGGAGCGGAAATCGGAATTGAGTGAGCTGAATGAAGCTGATGGACCGATGTTTAAAATGCGGAATGATCCACGTATAACTCGTACTGGTCGTTTCCTTCGACGTACAAGTATGGACGAGTTACCGCAGTTGTGGAATGTCCTGCGTGGTGAAATGAGTCTGGTCGGCCCCCGTCCGCCCACTCTTGATGAAGTTGCACAATATGAAGAGTGGCACAAACGCCGCCTGGAGGTTGTCCCTGGGCTGACCGGTTTATGGCAAGTTTTGGGTCGTAGCGATACATCGTTCGATGAGATGGTGCGTCTTGATGTTTATTATACCGAAAATTGGTCACCAGCAATGGATGTTCGTATTCTATTGCAAACGATTCCTGTCGTTCTCTCAGGAAAAGGGGCCTACTAAGCAGCAATGAATGGGATGTCATACCGATATTCGATATCCCTCACCGACTCTTCATGCATGTGCGATACAATCGTAATTGACATAGTCCGCAATACCTACTTGATAGTATGCGGAAGGAGCAAGTATGCGTGTCCTGATAACAGGTGGTGCAGGATTTCTCGGGTCACATCTCTGTGATCGGTTTCTGGCGGAAGGTCATACGGTTATCGCGATGGATAATCTGATAACCGGTAGCACTGATAACATCGCTCATTTAGCTGGCCATGAGCGATTTCATTTTGTTAAGCACGATGTCACGAACTACATCTTTGTTGATGGTCCGCTTGATGCGATTCTTCACTTTGCGTCTCCTGCTTCTCCTGTCGATTATCTTGATCTGCCCATCCAGACACTGAAAGTTGGTGCTTTGGGGACGCATAAGGCATTAGGATTAGCGAAAGATAAACGGGCTCGTTTTCTGTTGGCCTCAACGTCTGAAGTGTATGGTGATCCACAGGTCCATCCACAACCAGAAAGTTATTATGGTTATGTGAATCCAATTGGGCCACGTGGGGTTTATGATGAGGCCAAACGCTTTGCTGAAGCGTTGACTATGGCATACCAGCGCACGCATGGAATCGAAACACGCATTGTTCGTATTTTTAATACCTATGGTGAACGCATGCGCTTACGCGATGGTCGAGTGGTGCCAAACTTTATTCAACAAGCGCTACGTGGCGAGTCACTCACGATTTATGGTGATGGCTCGCAAACACGATCATTTCAATATGTTTCTGACTTGGTTGAGGGTATTTATCGTTTATTACTCTCTAAAGAAACCGAACCTGTCAATATTGGTAACCCTGGAGAATTTACTATTCGCGAGTTTGCTGAGACCGTCAATCGGTTGACAAATAATCAGGGGGGCATTACCCAGCGAGATATGCGAACACAGGATGATCCCCAGGTACGCCAACCCGATATTACGAAAGCCAAAGACGCATTGCAGTGGGAGCCCAACATTGATCTTGAGGAAGGTCTACGTCGGACGATTCCATGGTTTCAGCGCGAACTCCAACGACGTGGAGAGCTACCTGAAACGTAATCTGGGTTGATATGATGAGTCTGCAGAACACATTGTCATCCAAACCAACCCCCCCCCGTTTTGTGCTGATGCTCTGGTTGTTGGTTGGTGTGATTGGTATTGGATTGGGATCTGTTCCATTGAATGTAGTTATCCCAATTTTTGGAGGACTATTAGCAGGTTTCTTAGCGCTCCTCCACCCGATTTTTGGCTTGTATCTGGTGGTGCTCTCTGTACCTATTCAGGAAGTAGTCGTCTTACCCGGCGGGTTAAGTTACACTCAGGCAGCAATGCTACTGGCTGTGGGAAGCTGGGGGCTGTACACACTGGCCCATCCTGAACGGCGTATTGTGACCGGGCCAATCTTTGTGCTTTGGATTGCCTTGCTGACAGCCCTGTTGCTTTCGGCAGCATTCACACCGTATTCACGCACTGATGCTATTCGTGAAACAATGCGCTGGACGGTTGCTTTTGTGGTTTGGTTAATGACGATCAACATGGTTACCAGACCATGGCATCTCTTCGGTTTGCTTTCCTGTCTCTTGTGTGCACCTGCTGTTGAAGCAATTATTGGGCTCTTTCAATTTGTCACAGGGAGTGGTCCCCCCAGTTTTCGCATTCCGGGAACGGATTTTGTACGTGCATATGGGACTATTGGCACACCAAATGCTTTTGCTGGGTACCTCAACATGGGATGGCCCCTGGCCTGTGCACTAGCTGGAGGAATAATGTGGTCTCTCATACGGGGGCCGCGACGTTCATTATACACTGAGGCAAACGAATCCAATCATCGACGACTCATCTCACAAAGGTGGTTTCTCTTAATGAGTTTGTGGGCTACCATGGGATTACTAGGGGCTGCGTTGTTGGCATCATTCTCACGTGGAGGATGGCTTGGCGCAGCCGTTGGTGGTGTCGCAATGATTGTAGTTATTGGACGATGGACATGGCGCCGTGTGCTGGCAGGGTTGGCAGTACTGGTGGTGTTTGGTGTGGTTGTGCAGACAGGCGTTTTACCGGCAGCGTTGACTGAACGACTTACAAGTATTACACGCAGTGTTGCATTCTTCGACCCTGAAACCGTCGAAGTTACTCCCGACAACTTTGCGGTTGTCGAACGTACAGCTCAATTATGGGCTGGTTGGCAGATGTTTGTCACGCACCCACTCACGGGAGTCGGTGCTGGAAATTTTAACAATGCCTATCCTGCGGTTACCGCACCGCCCTGGTACGCCTCACGTGGCCACGCCCATAACTACTATCTTCACATTGCTGGTGAAGCTGGCGGTTTGGGTATTATGGCCTATCTGGCACTTATTATTGGCGTATCGTATCAAACCATACGGACCCTGCGACATTCTGTTTATCTCTTTCAGCGTAGTATTATGGTAGGATGTTGGGGAGTTATCGCAGCTGTTGCAGGTCACAGCATGTTTGAAAATCTACATGCCTTGAACATGGGTGTTCAGCTTGCTGTCATTTGGGCATTGAGTAGTGTACTCAGCCGAGATCCAAACGTAACATCTTAGCCCTACATAAGGAGAGCAACTTATGCGTTATCTCGTTACTGGTGGTGCAGGCTTTATTGGAAGTCATTTGGCAGATGCTTTGCTGTCACGAGATGCTGAAGTTATTTGTGTTGACAATTTCAATGACTATTACAATCCATCTCGCAAACGTGCGAATATTGCAACAGCACTTCAACACCCAGTATATACACTGGTTGAAGGAGACTTTCGTGATGCGGCAGCGATGGAGCATATATTTGAGACATACCGACCAAACCGTGTCGCTCATATTGGTGGGATGGCTAATCCACGTGCCTCACTTCATCGTCCTACACTCTATGAAGAAGTCAATGTGCGTGGAACCCTGAATCTGCTTGAGTTAGCAGGACGTTACAATGTGCAGGATTTTGTGTATGCTTCGACATCATCGGTATATGGGCGCGCACCAACACCTTGGTCAGAAGATATTAAAACAGATCAGCCATTGTCGCCATATGCAGCAACCAAAAAAGCTGGTGAATTGCTAGCCTATACATACCATAATCACTATGGGCTGCCAACACGTGTGGTGCGCTTCTTCACTGTCTATGGGCCACGTGGTCGTCCTGATATGACGCCAATGCTTTTTGTTGGTCCCATGCTCAACCAAAAGCCGATTACGTTGTTTAATGGTGGTGAGGGAGTCTATCGTGATTGGACATATGTTGATGATATTGTGGCCGGTGTTGTGGCAGCATTAGAATGTGATATACCTTTTGATGTCTTCAATCTTGGTAACTCACATCCTGTTCAACTATGCGATTTTGTGGCTCTACTGGAGCGTATTACTGGACATAAAGCTATTATTGATGCCAAACCGCTCTCAGAGGCGGAACCTAAGATTACCTTTGCAAACACCGAGAAAGCTGAACGATTACTGGACTTCCAACCTCGTATAGAATTGGAAGAAGGGCTATCACACTTCTGGTCCTGGTATAAAGACGAGGGGTTGCAAACACAGGACTAACAGCTTTAACACAGGCGTATCCACCTACCGAAAGACAACGGTAATCAGATAGAGCATTCTTTTATCGAGGCACGCTAGACAGAAGGGACCTGAGCGTATATGATCAAAGATACTACCAATCATGCGACTTCTGGCGGAGAGACACAGGCATCGACGGAAGTGCCAGCAGAGCAGCAGGTTGTTCAAGAAGGCTTTTCACTTGGACGATCATTGCGTGATCCACGCACACTTATCTCGTTTGCCTTTGCCTTTGCAATTATTTTATTTGTTTTTCGTGGTTTTAATGTTGATCTTGCACAGACATGGTCATATATGCGGAATGCAAATTGGGGACTACTCCTTACCGGGCTGATCGTCTTTTACTTCACGTTTCCACTGCGGGCATTACGATGGCGTTTACTGCTTGATAACGCTGGCGTGCCGGTGCGCGAAGGGCGTAAGAGTTGGGCATCGATGCCGGCTCTCATGGAGTATATGTATCTGTCTTGGTTTGCCAACTGTATCGTGCCTGCCAAATTGGGGGATGCGTATCGTGGATATTTGCTCAAGCGCAATGGGCATGTGTCCTTCTCTTCTACTTTTGGTACCATTTTCGCTGAGCGATTGCTCGATATGCTGGGGCTGTTTACTTTTCTGGTGATTTCTGGTTGGTTTGTCTTTGGTACCCATCTGCCGCCTGCCACTAACGTGATCTTTATATCCGGTATCGTTCTCGTGGTGATTATTCTCTCCGGGCTTGCCGGCATGCGTTGGTTCAGCCCGTACATTCGTCGCTTTATGCCACAGCGCCTTCTGCGCGTATACGAACCATTTGAAACTTCTGCCCTACGCTCATTTCGCCCCCGCATTCTCCCATCACTGGCTATTATGACGGCTGGTGTGTGGTTGCTTGAGGGGTTTCGTCTGTTCTTTGTTGTACAGGCACTTGGTGTAGAAGGCTTGCAACTTGATCTTTCTGTTATTGTGTTTGTCGCACTGGCATCATCATTATTGACCGCGATACCATTCACTCCTGCAGGGCTTGGTATTGTTGAGGGAACAGTCATGGGCGTACTTCTGCTGTTCTTACCAGCAGCGACAAATGCTGAAGCAGTATCTAGCCAGAACCTCGCGTTGGCAGTAACTTTTCTTGATCGTGGGATTAATTTCTGGAGTATCGTTATTATCGGATTTTTCTTGTATATCTTCAGCAAGCGCAAATGATTTCTGACACTTGTGCATTTTTATGAAAATAGGAATTGATTATACCGCTGCTGTTTGGCAGGGTGCCGGAATAGGTCGTTACACACGTGAACTTATTCGCGCAGCCATTTGTCAAAACAAAAATTATGAATATCGTTTGTTCTTTGCCGCAGGCGGTTTAGATCAACAAAGCCCTTACGTGAGCGATTTTAAACACCTGTGTCGTGAACATGCTAATGTTCATGCGATCCCGATACCACTGACACCACGCCGTATGACTCAATTCTGGCAGCGGTTACGGGCGCCCCTCCCCATTGAAATTTTTACTGGCCGACTTGATCTGCTCTATTCTCCCGATTTTGTTTTAGTTCCAACACGTGCTCCCTCCATACTCACCGTCCACGACCTGTCTTTCTATGTATATCCCGAATTTGCTGCACAGGGTATGGTCCGTTATCTGAGCGACGCGGTCCCACGTGCGGTACGTCGTGCCGACCTTGTTCTCGCTGACTCACAGGCAACTAAAAATGACATGGTAAGGATGATGAATGCTGATCCTGCACGTATCCTTGTTGTTTATCCCGGCGTGACCGACAATTTTCGTGTGCTCACCCCCGAAGAATGTCAGCCAGTAAAGCAAAAGTTTCAGCTACCAGAGCAGTTTCTGGTCTTTGTTGGCACGCTTTCACCCCGCAAAAATGTCGTGCGGTTGCTCGAAGCGTTCCATAGGTTGACGCAACAACCACAACACGCTGATATGCACCTTGTGCTTGTTGGGCAGCTTGGTTGGTTGAGTGATGATATCTTTACTACTATCACCCGCCTTAATCTTGGACAACATGTCCTCTGGCTGGATAATGTAGATGACAACGACCTCCCAGCAGTGTATAATCTAGCACGTGTGAGTGTTTACCCATCACTGTATGAAGGGTTTGGCATTCCTCCACTTGAAGCAATGGCCTGTGGGACGCCGGTGGTCACGGCAAATAACTCCAGTCTCCCCGAAGCCGTTGGTGATGCAGCGTTGATGGTCTTCGCAGAAGACGTTGAAGCGCTTGCAAGCAGTATTGCACAGCTATTAACCCACAAAGATCAGTGGACTCGTCTGCGTGATGCAGGTCTAAAACGGGTGCGTCAGTTTACCTGGGAACGGGCAGCCATGCAACTACTAGATTGTTATGCGCGTTATAACTGATAGAAGTTTTTTCTACATATTATGAGGAGTGTATCGCGATCTCATGGCACAGCAACAAAACATATCAAGTGAGGTATTACACCCCGAAAACTTTGATAGCCGTAGTTATGTTATTGGACGACAGATCTCACGTATTTTCCATCCTATTCTCCTCAATATCGCTGCTTTCATCATTGTAGGCTTTTATGCCTTTGATAACCGTGTTGAGGGTTTTCTCTGGACTGGTATCTGTATGTTGACACAGATCGTTCCTACAACCATCTTTTATACTATTCGTCTGCGGCAGGGAGCCTATGCGGATGAGGATGTCTCGGTTCGTCAACAGCGCAATGAACTCTATCTTTTTGGTCTTGCCACGATCTTGATTGGTATTGCCTTACTGCTACCGTTTGGACTGCCCACGCCTCTTTTAGCACTTCTCATTTGTGGTTTTGCGCTCGGCTGTTTGGGTGGTTTTATCAATCTGTTTTGGAAAATAAGTGTCCACGCAGCTTCTATCGCATCAACGGCAACTATTGCTTTTCTCTTTTCATATACCTTAGGGGTTACGCTGTGGCTCTGTGCATTGACTGTTGGTTGGGCGCGTGTACGTACCAACAATCATTCACCTCTTCAGGTTTTGGGTGGGTTCGTTATGGCGGCCATTGTTGTTGTTGGGGTTTTTAGTCTCCTCCTAAGATAGCTGATTGAATTGCTAGAATACTTTAATGAGAAAGCGTCGTGAAATTGTATTCACGACGCTTTTTATGCTCAAGTATATTAGAGATGGGGGTTAGTTCGTGGCAAACGCGGTGCCAATCTCCTCCATCCGCTGTCGGTTTACGCCCAGATCAGATCGGCCAAGACGCGCTGCGGCTCGAAAGTGTACAACCTGTGCTTCCTCATCGATATAGAATTCAACATCGTCCATAAAATCCATAATTTGTGAACGGAACTCTGCACGGATGTAGCCTGGCTCGTTCACCACAATTTCGGTTCTTGGCATTGACATAACGATTTGTGATAACTGGTCCTGTGCTTCTGATGCAGAGCCTGTTAGTGGTAATGGGTCCATTGCGTGCTCAGGATCAGTGGCATATGAAGATACACAGTTGGGCGAATCGGGACATGGAGCCAGTTGCCCATTTGTCGCACCCAGATTCTCTGGTGTTGGTGGTTTATACGAGCGCACAGCTAAAATAAATCCAACAACCGCCACCGCAAGTACACCTACCACAATCAATAAACGTTTCATTTTGTATCGAATACCTTCCTAGCTCAACAAAGAATTTCTTTTTGATATGGTCATTTGCACGAATATTACATCAATAATTGATATCTCTGGTAAGAGATTTTTTCAATCGTACGTGCAGCCATATTCTACAACAAAAAAAGATATGCTATGCAAACATTTCTGAATGGAGAGAAGAAAATGAAAAGACCATCTTACTCGTTTCAGGCTGTGCAGATGGTCATTAACGGTCGCTTTTCCGACTACTGTTGCTTAATCATCACCAGCTTCGCCAGCCATAATCACAGCGATGGGGCGCATTCGGGCCAGTGGCTGTATCAGCCCTGCCTCAACCTGAAACCGTAATACGTGTTCGATATCTTTGTATGCCTGGGGGGCTTCATCCACGCTCAAGCCCTCCACAATAATGTCTTGTTGTTCAAGGAATGCACGTACATCACGCATACTAATACTGTTCCGCGCTACTTCACGACTACCCCGTCGACCTGCCCCGTGCGCGGCACTTTCGAGTGCTTCAGGAACGCCACGGCCAGCCACGAGATAGGATGCTGTTCCCATGCTGCCAGGAATAACACCCAGTGTGCCTTCCTCTGCTGGTGTGGCACCCTTCCGATGGATCACTAGATCGCCCTTGCGCCATGCAAAGTTATGGTGATTCTGTACGACTGCCAGTGGCCGCAAACGGCTTTGACGGGCAAACAACGCATGAATGACTTCGTGATTTGCTTGTGCAAATGCCCCAGCTAGTTCCATGGCTTCCCAGTATTCTTGCCCAGCCTCTGTATCTAAGTCTAGCCATTCGTACATCTTGGGGACCTTGGCATGGCGCGCAGTTTCTTGCGCTGCCAGACGCATGTAGCGGTTTGCTATAGCATACCCTACGCCACGTGAGCCACTATGCGTCAGCAAACCACAAAAACGCTGGGGGATATGCTGTAGCGGAGTATCGGGCTGATCTGGCTGGTTATCTGGTATAGTGGTCGGCGTAACTATACGTTCACCTACAACTAATTCAGCAAAATGATTGCCGCTACCACTGGTACCTAGTTGTGCTTCAGCCCGGTCTCGCAGCCCTTGTGTTTGCGATGTCAGGTTCCAACGATCATCATCGAGTATGGCGTGGTCGGCTGAACGGATACGTTTGCCCCCAAGACCAAATACCGTTACCGCTTGCAGTTCGGCAAAAAGCGGTGCGCGATGACGTACAAAGTTCTTGGGTGCTTCATCGAAGATGGTGAGGTGCATACGACAACCAATATCGACGCCAACCATAGCCGGTGCCACTGCCCGATGTGCGGCAAACACACCACCAATTGGGAGGGCGTACCCAGGATGGGCATCAGGCATAAGTGCGCCCTGCACAGCCACCGGAAGTCGTAATGCTAATTTCAGTTGTTCGAAGGCATGTGTCTCAATATCGATGCCGATATCACCATACACCTGTACAGGCTGAGGCTCATCGCGCAGATGTGCGAGTTGAGTCGGTGCCCCAAATTCAGTTGTAATTGCGGTGATAATCGCTTCTGCATCCTGACCGGATTTTTTCAGCGCAGCGGCCCGTTTGGCAATGTCAGTATAACGTTTATCGCCTTTCCAAGAGGTAATGAGTTTTTGTACTTTCATAGAATGCTATCGTTTTACTTTATGGTGTGTTATGTCTGTTATGTTAAAGTACAAAGTTATTCTTGTCTACTACAAGTGAGCCTTTTTCAAAGTATGTATTCATTGTGTAGTATAATAATTTAGTGGGATTATTACGATAATTCTAAAGCTAGATACTTCTTTAGTGCACAAAGAACTATGACAATAGAATCAAATCAACCACCAGACTCAGATGCAGATGTTATAGCTTTGCGTCAACGCGTAGCAGAGTTAGAGCAACAATTAGCACGAACACAAGTGCGAGATATCTCGGTAGAAGATAGTGATTATTTCTTCACCCGATCACCGGATATGCTCTGTGTGGCTAGCTTTGACGGCTACTTTCAACGACTCAATCCTTCGTGGGAACGAATACTTGGGTTTACTAACGAGGAACTATGTGCAGTTCCATTTATTGAATTTGTGCATCCAGATGATCGAGAACGAACACTTATGGAAGCACAGAAAGTAGCTGGCGGTAGCCAAACGATTGCATTTGAGAATCGTTACCGTTGCAAAGATGAGAGCTACAAATGGCTTCGCTGGTCATCGACCTCGGTAGCACAAACCGGACGCATTTATGCCATTGTACGTGATATTACCGATCAAAAACAAGCAGAATTAACATTAGCAACCTCCCTACAAAAACTGGAACTCCAATTTCAGCAAACACCCCTGGCTATTATTGAGTGGGATCTTGATTTTAATGTCAGTGAGTGGAATCCAGCGGCTGAACGTATTTTTGGTTACACGCGTACTGAGGCGATAGGGAAGCACGTGGCTGAGTTAATCGTTCCAGCTGAAGCGCGTGAGTATGTTGATGCTATCTGGAGGGATTTGCTACAGAATGAGGGCGGGACTCGTAGCACTAACGCTAATTTTACGAAGAGTGGTCGTAACATTATGTGCGAGTGGTATAACACGTCACTGGTGGCAAGTGATGGGACAGTGCTAGGCGTTTCTTCGTTAGTACAGGATGTAACAGCACAACTTGAAGCTGAACGTGAACGTGAGGAACTCCAAAATCAGATTATCGAGACCCAACAAGCTGCACTGCGTGAATTAAATACACCCTTAATTCCACTGGCTGACAATGTGGTTGCAATGCCATTGATTGGTACTATTGATAGCAACCGTGCCCAACAAATGATCGAAACACTACTTGAAGGTATTACCAAGTACCAAGCTGCTGTAGCTATCCTTGATGTGACGGGTGTTCCGCTTGTCGATACGCAAATTGCTGATGCACTGATTCGTGCGTCGCGTGCCGCGCAACTCATTGGCTCACAAATTGTGCTTACCGGCATTGGTCCAGAAGTTGCTCAGACCTTAGTAACAATTGGTGTGGATCTCAGTGATATTGTGACCCACAGCAATATCCAGAATGGGATTGCCTACGCCTTGAAACAGACCAACTCCTAAAGTCGTACTCTCTAGGCTTTTCTCTGAGCGGCGTTTGCAAAGATCTATTTTCTCACCCCACTTGACGAAATATACCTTTCGGGTGTAGTATCCTCGTAGTTCCTTCCATACGTAACAACATAGGTATATATTTAGGCCACAGAGATGGTCTTGTCCATCTGTGCACTGAAATGAGGCGATATGGAAACTCTCGACATTGTACGTTTAAACCTTTTTTCGCCTATGGTTTTAGCTTTTGTGCTCGGTATTATGGCTGTTTTGTTACGTAGCGATCTTAAGTTGCCGGAAGGACTGTACAGTGGTTTGTCGATCTATCTTTTGCTTGCCATTGGCTTAAAAGGTGGAGCAGAACTTTCTGCCACATCATTGGCTCAATTCTGGCGTCCGGCCCTCGTGACATTGCTTTTAGGCAGTATTATACCGCTTTGGTCTTATGTTATTCTACGACGCTTGGGAAAATTCAACGTTGCTGATGCCGCAGCACTCGCCGCCCACTATGGTTCGGTGTCAGCAGTTACGTTTAGCGCCAGTCAGACCTTTCTCGATAACCTACAGATTTCCTACGAAGGATTCATGCCTACCCTTGTAGCAGTACTAGAAGTACCTGCTATCGTGATTGCGCTCATGATCGCCCAATCGCGGAGTGATGCAACTACTAGATGGGGTGAGCTTTTACGCGAGTTGTTAGTTGGCCGCAGTATTCTTCTGCTTGTTGGTGGTTTACTGATTGGTCTTCTGGCAGGTAAACCAGGTCTTGAACAGGTAGCACCTTTTTTCGTCGACCCATTTCAGGGCGTGTTGGCCCTCTTTCTGTTGGAAATGGGCATGGTTGCTGCGCGGCGTTTGCGTGATTTGCGACAGGCAGGCCTTTTCCTGATTGGTTTTGGCATCATTATGCCTATGGCTCATGGGATTTTAGGGGTATGGCTAGGACAGATAGCTGGCCTTTCGCTAGGTGGTAGTATGATTCTGGCTGTTTTAGCAGCGAGTGCCTCCTATATTGCTGCCCCGGCTGCTGTCCGTATCGCGCTCCCGCAAGCAAACCCTGGCTTTTACCTGACAGCATCATTGGCCATTACGTTTCCCTTTAATCTCACCGTCGGGCTGCCGCTCTATCTCAGCATCGCACAAATGTTGTACCGATGAGTACTGTATACAACGATGTCTATACACTCTGGAGGTGAACGATGCAAACAGTATCACTCAAACTGGTCACGATTATTGCTGAAGCTGTACTTCATGATCGACTTATACGAGAAATTAAGGATTTGGGTGCTAAAGGATATACAATTACACAGGTACGTGGTGAAGGATCACGAGGTGTACGCGCCAGTGAATGGGAAGGACAAAATATAAAGATAGAAACGCTGGTGAGTCCTGTGGTCGCTGATGCCATTTTGCAACACTTATCCGAACATTACTTTCCGCTATACGCAGTGGTGGCCTATATCCAAACGGCTGAGGTTGTGCGTGGTGACAAGTACACCTGATTATGCACAAAGGCACTTGACGAACAGTTTATTTGAACGCTATAATATTGTAAGTTGAGCAACAAACATAACAAATGAGGTTACTTTGCCATGGCACGCATTTATAACAATATTACAGAGCTGGTCGGAAATACACCATTGGTACGATTGAACCGTGTGAACGATACTGAAGCAACAGTGGTTGCAAAACTCGAATTTTTCAATCCTGCTGGAAGCGTCAAAGATCGTATTGGTCTTGCGATGATCGACGAAGCAGAACAAGCCGGACTGATCAACCCGGCAGAGACGGTCATTGTCGAGCCAACAAGTGGGAATACTGGTATTGGTCTGGCTTTCGTCGCCGCAGCAAAGGGCTATCGGATTGTTTTGACGATGCCCGAAACAATGAGTGTCGAACGTCGCAAACTGCTGAGTGGATTTGGTGCTGAGTTGGTTCTGACTCCTGGCGCAGAGGGTATGCGTGGTGCGATTGCTCAGGCTGAGGCAGTCGCTGCTGAGATCCCCAATGCATGGATTCCCCAACAGTTCAAGAATCCAGCCAACCCTGAGATTCATCGTCATACAACGGCGGAAGAGATTTGGAACGATACCGATGGCCAGATCGATATCCTGGTTTCGGGTATTGGTACTGGTGGCACCATTACTGGAGTTGCAGAGGCCATCAAGGCACGCAAACCAAGCTTTCAAGCTATCGCGGTTGAGCCAACTGCTTCACCAGTGCTCTCAGGTGGTCAGCCGGGACCACACAAAATTCAGGGTATTGGTGCAGGATTTGTGCCTGATGTATTGAACACCGGCATCATTGATGAGATTGTTGCGGTGTCAAATGAAGATGCCTTTGAGGTGGCTCGGCGGCTTGCCAAAGAAGAAGGTTTGATGGTGGGAATTAGCTCAGGAGCGATTGCGTGGGCTGCTTTACAGGTAGCACGACGCCCGGAAAACGCAGGCAAACTCGTGGTTTTCATCGCCCCCAGTAATGGTGAGCGCTACCTCAGTACCTCGCTGTATTCAGAAGAAGGCTAAACCCATACATTTCGTCAGGATCGGGGAGCACGTTCAATTGAGCGTGCTTCTTATGTTGATGGTAGCTGCTATTGCAATCCTGTCACCAGACCAGCGTATTTCTCCGTTAATACCTGAGCCTGTTCTTCACTACTCCCCTCTGCGATAATGTAGAAAAATGGCCCATCAGGATCGGGGAGGATGAGAACCCATTCATCACCCAGATCGATTTTGATACCATCGATCTGCT
>JBCDFA010000048.1:0-29060 GCA_039178835.1 Chloroflexota bacterium | reverse complement strand
GTGTTTCTCAGCTATCTGATGATCATCAGGATGCCACATAGTCCAGGTAACGTCAATAACCTGATCATTTGCTAAACGCCCACCACGTGCTGCGCTGGCTTTGGGCAGCCGTACCGTTTTGTATTGAGGCAGTGATGCGGTCTGATGTCCAGTATAATTTAATCTGATGGCGTTGTTCACGGGAACATCGTACCAGAAGGCCGATTTCCACGACTCATGCGGCAATGATGTTGCTTGTTTTTCGAGAAGGGCATAGGCTTTTTCTAAGTATGGATGGGCCTCTTGTGTGCGTGCTGGATTGTGACATAACGCTTTCCAATAGGCAAAATGAGCAGCCGGAGCAGTTTCTGCATTGGTACACTCAATGGCTTGTTGTGCCCACTGTGCTGCACAATGGTGATCATTCTGGTTAAGTGCTAACTCCGACAACGCCGCATAACAAGAGGCAATACAATAGGTATGACCAACCTTTTGAGCATAGGTTAACGCTTGCTGAAACCATTTATGAGCCTCTGTTGATTGTCCCTGAGCTTTGGCCACTCGCCCTTGCCAGTACGCACATTCTGCGATTTCATAGGGCGCATCCAGGGTTTCTACAATGCCCCATGCTACCTGGATCTGTTCGGCTGCCAAGGTGATGTCTTTCAATGTATCTGAGTCAAGATAGATTTGCCCTAATGTACATAAACACAGCACTTCCCAGGATAAAGCAGTAACTTGCCTTGCCCCTGTTATGCTTTCTTGTGCATAGAGTAACGCATATTCATACTGTCCTATGCTGGCTGCAATCGCACCGATATTGTAACAAGCAATAAAAATATCACGAGGAAATTGGCGTTGTCGTGCGAAAGTTAATGCTTGATGTAGTGCATCCAAGGCTGATGCATAATCGGGCTCTGATAGGTAGGCATCTCCTAAATTGAGTAAAGTGGCACTTTCTAAGGCGCGCAGACCAATCTGACGTGATTGCTCAAGACACGTTAAATGATGGACTAAACTGGCCTTTTTATCGCCAAAGCTGTCAGCTAACATACCTATCAATTGATGTCCGTAGGCGAGACCACCACGATCTGTTCGGGCCTCCGCCATCTGTATAAGCGTGTTCCCCCATTGGGTTGCTTCATCCAGGCATCCCCGTCGCCAATAAGCAACGGCCAATTCATAATACAATATGATGGGTATGGCGTCCGGGGTGGATAAGGAATGCCAGCAATCAATTGCCTGATGTAATTGGTTACAGGCTTCAACATACGCACCCTTTTGAATTTGAGCAAAACCCACAATGCGCCTGATAACAGCTATTTCTGAGACGAGGTTTTCTGTATCAGCTAGTGTGAGTGCTTCGGTTGCCTTGCTGATGGTCATATCATAATCTGCTTTCACCCGCATAAGAAATGAAGCATGGGCCTGCAATACATCGATTTGTCTTTTGGGGACCTTCAACGCTGTAGCTAAATCATATAACCACGTTAATTCCACTTCTTGCTGAGTAGTTTGGTCAGTCAACCATAGCAGTTCTTGACGTGTCATTAACAGGTCAAACTGCATCTCTTGATAGTGTTTGCCTGTAGGAGGATGATGGTCGTTTAGGATGTGCAATGCTCGACCAAGATAGTGGACGCCCATAGTGCTGGCAAAGACAGTTCGAGCTTGTTTTCCTGCCTCTCTGTAGTAACGAATGGCTTGTTCCCATGCCATAGCTCTCTCAAAATGATACGCTATGGTACCTGCGTGAGTGGTGGGGTCATGTACCAATCGTTCGGCAACATAACGATGTTGTATGGTTGCTGTTGCGACAGGAATGCTGTCATAAATGGCTTTTCGGATCTTGTCATGGATAAATTGATACTTGCTATCGGACTCTACCAGGTACCCCAAACGGATGAGTTCATGTAGCATGTGCAGAAGCTCTTGTGTAGGTATGAGTTCCAGCAATTGCATGGTATTGAGTGACCATTGTGATCCCAGGATTGCCAGCCATTCCACTAACTGACGGAGCATCGGAGGAAGTTGTTCTAACCGCCGTTGGGTAAGATGTTCAATGGTAATAGGAACAGATCCACTATGTTCGGGGATTGCAGGGTCCCAGTTTGAAGACCAAAGACCGTCTTCATGCTGTATAAGTAGTTCCTCCTGGATCAATGTTTGTACCAGCTCTATCAGAAACAAGGGATTCCCACCAGTCTGGCGATGAAGATGGTGCACTATATCAGGAAAGGGGTGTTTCGGTTGCAACCAGAAACTCAGGAGTTGTTCTACGGCATTGTATGGAAGCAATGGTATGTGTAGTCTTCCCCGCACTCCATCGGTGTCAAGTGTTTGTAGTGTATGCCAAACAGGATCTCTCAATGATGCTTCATCATATCGATACGTTACAGCTATCAGGATTGGTGTTGAGTCCAACTGATTGTTGACCTGAGTCAGGACATGGAGCGTTTCACCGTCGGCCCAGTGCAGATCTTCGATGATCCATAGAACTGGACTCATATGCGACCAATTGAGGATAAAATGCACAAATGCGTCGATAATGCGTTCTTTGGCATGTCGTGGGCTTAATTCATCAATCGGTGTAAGATCAGGGAAATAGTTCTGTAATTCAGGTATCAGTGGGAGTACCGTCCGTATCCATGTGTTACCTAGGAGCCAGGCTAATTGTTGAGCCCAGATTTCATTTAGATGTTGTTGTATGATTTGGATAAACGGTTCAAAGTATGATGTTTGTTCCCGACAGTACCCCCGCAGCACGGTTACTCCACGCCATTGTGCATCCTGGGCGAGAGTTTGTACAAGACGACTTTTTCCAACACCTGCTTCGCCCTCAACCAATACCAGGCCTCCCTGTGGTGTCTGTGGCACACAAATAGCTGTCACATAATCAAGCAGTTGTTGTCGTTCTTGGTGGCGACTCACCAGTGGTCCGTTGTGGATATCAACCATGATACTAGGCGATGTTGTCGTAGTTGAAGGCGTGACTGGAAGCTGTTGATGAGCGAGTTGAGCAAGCCGTTGCAGATCATCTGTAGGAGTTAATTGATTGGTTGACAGGTAGCTAACATATGTGTCATAGTGATGAATAGCTTGTTGCGGGTTGCCAAGCAACAAGTAGATCTGCAACAACTCTTGTTGTGGTATTTCGTCAAATGCATCAAGAGCTATCAGGCGGTGAACATAGTGAATGGCACGGTGATATTGTCCATGTTGTTTGTCTAAATAAATGAACTTCATCAGTGTTTGTTGATACAAACGCCGTAGCGCTTCCTGTTCTACGAGAACCCACTCATTGTAGAATCCTTCGAGAAAATGACCCTGATACAGGTCCAATACACTTCTCGCATCATCCAGCAATTCAGATGAAGCATCCCCCTCAAGAAAAGCACACACATGTCGCCGAAACGTGACGACATCGACCGATACATTATATTGCTTCGTAAGATAGATCGCATCTCCATCAGTTTGAACCAAATCTGGTGGTAAATGAGCACGAATGTATGACAGCACACGGCTCAATGAACGGCGTGCCGTTTCTTCTGTACGTTCTGGCCAGAAGACACTACAGAGCATTGAGCGCGAATGGTTTCGATGTGGCTGGAGTACGAGATAGGCCAACAATTCATAGGCCTTGGTTGATTTCATCAACACATCAGTGTCATCAATCATCACGCGCACATCACCCAGTAGAAACAAGGTGATCTTGGAAACGTGATAGTAAGTCTGAGATGGTTGTGTTGTTGGTAAGAAAGGTGTAATAAGAGCTGTTGTCTCTGGTTCGGGTGTACATGCACGTTGTTCAGTCAGCATGGTACAGCACGCTTCGTAGGTGTGGAGCGCTTGTTGTGTGCGCCCCAGCAACAACTGACAATGCATCATGTCGCGATAACCCACCTCCCGTAAGGGATCGCTTGCAATGTACATATCCAGATAATGGAGCGCCTCATCATACGCACTACTTCTTTTAGCTGTGGCAATCAATTGCTCTAATAGGTGTTGATATATTTTCTTTAGGCGCCAACGGGTCTGTTTTACCCAATCGCAGCCCCAATCTGGTAGTAAATCTCCCTGATAGAGTGTGGCAGTCTTGGTGAGGGTTGCACTCGTATCTTGATCTACAGATGTCATGTCTAGGAAAGGAAGGGCTTGTTGTTCAAATATCAGCGCATCAATCCAGTATTGCTGATTATCGGAAAACAAAACAACATCACCCTGGATCTGTAGGTTAGGTAAAACAGTATGTGCTTGCAATAGTGTTTGTTCAAGATTATAAGGGGTATGATCCTGCGATGGCCCAAAGATATTGTGTAACAGGTTGCGCGGAAATACCTGCTGACTGGAATGGAGCAATATATATGCGGTTAGCGTATGCACATTATTGTGCGGCGATAAGTGTTGTTGATGCCGGAATACGGTAACGGTATGTGAGCCTAATAGAAACGCAGAGTGCATCAGGGAAGACATATACACCTCAAACGCTAGTTGAATAGGACGAAAATTAATACGACTATTAAGCTGTTCTTTCTTATTTTAACACACAACTCTCTATTTAGAATGTGTAATTTTACATATACTTCTATTCTGCGTTAATGATAAGTAATTATACGCGAACCCTTCGCTATTTTAACTTAATTTCCGGTGCCAGTATGGCCACGAAATTGTTGTTTGCAGCAGTAGAGTGGGGATCCAAAAGTGTCCGAAGATTCCTGCGATATTCTCATTTTTGGCAGCTAATGAAGTCCAAAAACTACCAGGTTAAGGACCAAAAAGAAGGTAAACTACACCAGTATGGTTAAAATGTCCGCAGACTCGCCGACGACTCCGAGCAGCCACAAGACACCCATTTGCTAGAGTAGCCACACGTATTCGATCTGTGTGAAAGGAAGAAATGCCGTGAAACGTACGTTACTAGTGTTTATATGTCTCTGCATAACCTTTGTGGGTGTGGTACCCTCAGCGATGGCACAGGGTCCAGTTAAGGTCGTCTATCATAGTTTTGATAAAGGTACACCAACAGGTACAAGATTAAACCTGCGAGCTGGCGATAAGTTAGATGTCACTATTAGTGGAGAGGCATGTTTTGCTGGCACTGTGGGTAATTGTGGTATTGATGTAGTGCCTGCAGGATTTGTTCTCTTTGGTAGTACAAGTCGATCCGATGCTGTCGAGGTTGGACGGGGTGATGGTGCCTCAGCAACGATTTATGCACCCAAGGCTGGTATGGTGTATGTGATGATGTACGACAGTCTGTATAGTGATAATGATGGAGGGTACACATTTACAATTTCAGTGAATGGAGGACCTGGGGATAAGGACGATGATAAGGAGGATTGCAAAAGATTTACCAGCACCATGCGCTATGGACAAATCACGGTAAGAGACTTTATCAATCGATCTGCTTCGGGTTTTATTATTCCTGATGTGGCGAGGCAATTTTTAGATAGAGTTGTTATTAGCGATGATCTAGCCTACGCTCAATTGAAAGGTAAATGGTGTTTTGCTAATAATAGAGTGACGTCATATCAACTTGATCCTACTCCTTTGAATGCTCAGCTAACAGGAAGTGGTCCAGCAGGTATTGTCTTTTCTGTTGAGCCCGTAGCAGTTGGGGGGATTATCGAGGAGACGTATGGCCCAAATGGACAATCAACCCGCTATCGTATAACACAAACCAAAGTAAATGTTTTTTTCGATAATCCTGCTGAGATTAACTTGACCATACCCGGAACTGATATTGGAATAAAGATTCCTACTGGTCAGCGACTTATTTATCAGATGATTATGGATACTTCATTGAATGGTCAAGGAACCGCCGAGTGTGCCGCTACAGAGCAAGCACCTTGTACTGTAGAAGTAAGAGATCTCTAGGTTATATGACCACCCCGCCGCACCACACGGTGTGGCGGGATATCGCGGTGTTATTTGAGATTATGTATACTCTCCTACTGAACAATTCTCAGATACACCTAAAATACCCTTGTTTGTTCATGATACCAACAAAAAACAGCCATACTTTCGCAACAGAATTCCGCACGAAAATGTCCGCAGACTCTCGCAATATTCTCATTTTTCGTGGCTGATGGGGGCCAAAAATCACCAGGTTAAGGACTAAAAAGAAGATAAACTACAGGAGTTTGGTTAAAAATGTCCGCAGACTCACCAACGACTCCGAGCAGTCAACGACGACCTATTTGCTAGGATAGTTGCATTAGTTGATCTATGTGTAAGGAGGAAGTTCCATGATCTGAAATAAAGTAGCCGTTGCTTTGTTGGCAGGCTGTGCATCCCTAGCATACTAGAAATGTCCGTCTAGGTTTGTAGTATTAGTAGCCATCGTATGTCCAGTACGCTACTATATGGTTTTGGTATCTATATAATCTAGACAAACTTGTGTGACTAACATATGCCACTTGACACTGACGTGCACGCTGAATTTATCTTTTACGAAAGTCATTCTATTGTAGACGATGACAACAATAAGTGTGTAATGACGCCCTTTCTACGATGTGTGCTGTTGTTGTCTATCCTAAAATCCTTCTATAATCAGGGAGAATTTTTGCTATGTTTACACGTTTATCCATTTCATACATGTCTATTGGGAGACGGTTTGCGTTGGTAGGTCTTATTTTTGCTCTGCTCAGTAGTGTGTTGCTACCCCCACTACCAGTCAGTGCTGCTACAACGACAACGATCCGTTGTAATGGTGGTGATGTTTCAGGATATGAGTCTGGTAGTGAGTGTGATTATTACATGCAAAATTATGATTGTACACACAGTGGTGTTCCCTACAATAATCCTATCGATACCCTGACCTGTGATGAGCATATTCCGCCTGATGGCCCAGGTGTTGTAACCATTCGCTGTGATGGTGGTGATGTTTCAGGATATACGCCTGGCAGTGAGTGTGATTATTACATGCAAAATTATGATTGTACACACAGTGGTGTTCCCTATAATAATCCTATCGATACCTTGACTTGTAATGGTGATGAAGGACCTGGTGATGAAGGACCTGGGGATAAGGACAACGATCCACCAGAACGCTGTCGTAATTTCGAGGAGACGTGGACACAAGAATATGAGATACTGTTAAATGGTGGAGGTCAATACACACGTATTAAAGATTTCTCGGAAGCACGTGTCTGGGTTAGGGCCTGTTATAATAGCAAGTACGTGTACATCGAAGGCTACGAAACAAATTACCGATTGTTTGATGATCCACAGGGGCGAGGCTTTCGTCCGTTGCCTCAACACTATGAGACCACGCTCACTCCAAATGGAACTGGGGAGAATAATGCAAGTACATCTTCTGTACGGGTGCGGTTTCAGCCGCATTTTTCAATGCCTAATCAGGGAATTTCATTTATTACTGCATCGATAATGGCGTTCGGTGGTGGTGCAGGATTTCGTGCTAATGATGCAGAGGTCAGATATGTAAACTATGCCATCAATATTGATCCTCATGGGTGTTATATCCACACCGGAGGAGGGAGTGAGAAGCAGTGTCCGCATGGAAAATATGGTGGAAACAACTAAGGTTTACATAATACCCTAGAGTCAGGTTAAGTATCCACTAACTTAATAATATAGATTGAACTGATGCCCTTACATATGTGGGGGCATCACCGTATAGAATGAAAGAAATTATAGTATCAATACAAACATAAGATAATTAGCCTTTCCCCATCACCCACGGTCAACTCCATCTGCTACCTCTTGCTCATAATAACTATAGGCCCGCCCTCCACACTGCATAAAGGCATAGACCCATGTGCCGAATGTTAGAACAACAAAAAAGCCCCAGAGTAGCCACAAGAACAGCCCAACGTTGTGTACAATAGTCACATTTGCAGGATCAACTGTATTCAAGCCAATAAGCGGGTTGACCCAGCTATCAATGCCAGCTGTGATTATGGCCACCACCAGCATCCCAATCGTTGCAATGTATGCGAAGCCTCGTGCACGTTGGTAGGCGGGGTTGGTGTGTTCGGATCGCCAAACTGAGTAATCTTGCTTTATCAAAATGATGATGAGACATATGTTGGTGAAAAGCAAGATTATGGCTAAAACAGACATAGCAGCTCCTCTCGACTACTAATATTCTCAAACAAGCACCTCCTTAATTATAAACGATATGCCACAGGGTTTATCTTGACAATATATGGTACGCTAGTATTTGCATGCGATACAGGAGCGTTAAATCAATACTCTGTTTCCACCATGTTATGTGATGTTATGCTAGAAAAATTGGGTCAATCACGTCTGTCGTTTGCAAGTGTTCTCTGTTGTGTTTTGCCCAGCTAGCTGCAAGCAAATCTTTTAAGGAGAAGAAATTATACTATGACATCGCCAGTCACCACCACCGACGGTACTTCTCTTCGTTATGCTATTATTGGAGCCGCTGCTGGAATCGTACCTACCCATGTGAACGCCCTGACTCAACTTCCAAATACCCAGATAGTCGGTATGTCTGATATCAATGATGAGGCGGGTACGGCACGTGCAAAGGAAACTGATTGCCCTTTCTTTGTCGATCATCAAGCCATGCTCCGTGAGGTTCAGCCAGATGTGGTCGTTATCTGTACTCCGCATCCCTTTCATGCGGCACTCACCATCGATTGTTTTGCGGCAGGCGCCCATGTGCTGGTGGAAAAGCCAATCGCAGTCGAGGTGGCCGAAGCAGATGCGATGATTGCAGCCGCCGACCAAGCCAGTCGAATCCTCGCAGTCAACTACCAGCAGCGCTTTCGTCCTGCCGTTGCATATATTCGCAACATGGTTGAGTCGGGTGAATTGGGCCATCTTGTACGGGTGCTCTGTGTTGAGCCATGGTTCCGTACCGATGCCTATTACCGTGCATCGACGTGGCGTGGAACATGGAAGGGCGAGGGTGGGGGCGTACTTCTCAATCAGGCTCCGCACACCCTTGATCTTCTTTGCTACCTGGCGGGGATGCCGACAAAAGTGTGTGCCTGGACCCGCACCATCGCTCACCCTATCGAGACTGAGGATACGGCCCAGGCGATGCTCGAATTTGAAAATGGCGCATTAGGATACCTGCATGTCAGTACTGTCGAAGCCGGTTTAGAGCCACGTATCCAGATCGTATGTGATCGGGCAGCGCTGGAGCTTGTTGGTGATACGTTGACGCTCTATCGTTTTGATCCATCACTCCATCGGCATATGACCACCAGCCCGGAATTTTTTGCACGCCCAGATGTCCAGGTCGAAGAGATTTCGCTCACGGGGCATGGCGGCAATCATATCGATGTCTATCGCGATCTGGAAGTGGCTATTCGCGAAGGTCAGGTACCACGTGCCGATGGCCGTGAGGGTCTTAAGTCGCTTGAGTTGATCAATGCCTTTATTCTTTCGAGCTACACAGAGCAGACAGTCACATTGCCCATTGATCGGGGTGCCTACACGGCGTTGCTCGATGATTTACGTGCAGGCAATCGAACAACATCCTGAATAATAGAGAAGGAATATATGACATTACCACCACTCTCATTTGCTATCATTGGTACTGGCATGGTCGCTCGATATCACGCAGAAGCCATCGCTCAGACACCCGGTGCAACACTCACCGCCGTATGCCGATCTGATGCTACAGGTGCCCAACAGGCCACTAAACAGTTTGGTGTGCCATGTGAAACCAGCTATGATGCGCTCCTTGATCGTTCTGATGTTAATGTTGTTTGTATTTGTACACCCAGTGGCATGCATGCAGACCAGGCGATTCGGGCGGCACAGGCTGGCAAGCATGTGCTGGTAGAGAAACCGATGGCGTTGACACTTACTGATGCTGATGCAATGATTCGAGCATGTCGTGATGCGAATGTACAGCTTGGTGTGGTGCTACAACGCCGCACCGATCCGACGTTTAGCGTGGTCCATGAGTCGATAGCTGCTCACGAACTGGGCGAGATGGTGTTGGGCTCTGTCACTGTTCCGTATGTTCGACCCCAGAGCTATTACGAGAGCGCGGCCTGGCGTGGTACATGGTCTCTTGATGGCGGTGGCGCACTGATGAATCAGGGCATCCATCTGGTCGATCTGCTGCTCTGGTATATGGGTGATGTGGCTGAAGTCCAGGCCAACTTCACCACACGTGCACGCGCTATCGAAGTCGAAGATAGCGTGACGGCGACGTTGCGTTTTGCCAGTGGGGCGTTGGGAAGCATTGTTGCAACGACTGCCGCCGAGCCAGGATTTCCCCATCGTGTTGAAGTATATGGAACAGCCGGTGGGGTCCAGATAGAAGGTGAGACCGTTGCCCGATGGAACGGAGGCGGGAGTCATCGTGCAGCAACAACCACACCAGGGAGCGCAGATGCAGGGGCTGGTGGTAGTCCCACAGGTATTAGTGCTGTGGGGCATACCAATATTGTGATGGATTTTGTTGAGGCCATTGGGAGTGGGCAAAGTCCGCTGGTGCCTGGCGCAGAAGGACGGCGTTCTCTTGCACTGGTGTTGGCCATCTATGAGGCAGCACGCACAGGACAGGCAGTACGCCCCGCATAAATCTGACAAAACAATGCGCTGGTTTACCAAGGAATGGTCAGCGCATTGTGCTTTCTACGGCTGATCTTGAAATGTCCACTCGATAGATCCCTGCAAAAGACCAAAGTCGTTGTATTCCCGCGAGAAGATACGATTGTCACAGATATAGGTCACGTCTTTAATGGTCTCGCCGGCACTCTTGCTATGGAACCCAATGCTAATGATTTGATCTGAACTTGTTACGCATTCGGGGAGATTTACCTTCACCGGGACTCCAGTCACCCGCGAGAGATCGCGTCCTTGATAGATATTTAAATAGAGCCATAACCCAAGTACAAGAATCACTACAGCGACAATAGGTGGGATGATACAGCCAGGTCTGAGCCACCACGGGCGTTGTTGTTCGGAGGTTAGATCTGCCATGTGTTGCTCCTTGATTGATACGCAAATGTGCTCTGTTCAACACAAAAACCTGCCGAGTATAGCATGACCTGTACAGGACATGTGTGGCTCTGCACCAATCCCCATTTGAGACTGTCCCTCTGGTTTTTTCCATACAAAGAGCACGACGAAGCGTGACAGCCGTGCTCTACAGTCAAAGATGTTCTTTTTCCTAATTATGCACCGTATTCATCAGCCTGAGTCGTCAGCAATCCGCGTACCGTTTTCACAAACTGGTCGACGAAAAACGGTTTAGTAATATAGGCCGACACACCAAGCTGTTTGGCTGCCCTGCGTACATCGGCACCATCATACGCAGTGAAGAATACAATCGGTACATTCATCCCCTCAGATTGTAACTGCTGGATGACGGCCAGTCCGGTCATCCCCCGTAGGTTATAATCAGTGAGCAACAAATCATAGGGCTCATATCGCCAGAGCTGAAGTCCTTCTTCTGCCGAGTAGGCCACGTCTAACTCATAGGGGAACCCTAAACTCCGCATGGCAACCTGTATAATATCCGCTGTGCTACCATCATCTTCAATCAGCAAGATCCGGCATGCTGCTATCGAAGATGGGTCTACATCACTATGAAGATAAACCACAACCAACTCTCCTTGTTCATAGCAATAAGGCATTTATATGTGTTATACCATCATTATGGTTGGTGCTGAAGAATAATGTATACGAATAAGCCACATGTTGGTACACCTAATAAGAACGATGGGTGTTGTGGAATTAGAGCGTGGTTTTGCTGAGAATCTTGCTAATCTCGAGAAATTATTGGTTTGTGTCACAAACAGCGCACCATCAGCTCTTCTTATGCTTTTCTATGAAACATATAATACAGATCATATATTTCTAATTGACATAACTTTTGATTTTGGTATAATACAAGCAACCTCATTCATTTTTACTCGTCAGGTGTCCAGGCGACTCCGGCTAACGACATTCGTGTCGCTAGTAAAGGAGATACGCCATGGCTGTAGTTTCCCGGCCTATTAAACATTCACGTCGTGCGACATTGCTGCGCGGCGCACGGCAGGTATTGGCGTCATGGTGGCTGTCGGTGCTTGCCTACGTATTGCTGTTGGTGCTTGGCTATTTGCTGCTCACCCCGGCATTCACTTGGAGCCAACGACAACTTGATGATATCCGCTACGGGTTTCCGCGTACGACTCAATTCACGGCCTTTGTGGGCCACAACGAAGACAACGGTGATCCGACGCAATTTATAGCGCTTAATCTAAACGGACAGATCAGTATTCTGGAGTTACCAGGTGGTGATACGACACAGGTTCGTGCCCTGGAGGGTCCGTATCTGGTTGGTGCTGATGGACCGTATGCTGTGCCACGCCTGGCAATTCAGGATGTTAACGGAGATGGAGCCACCGATCTGCTGCTCCAGATCCGTCAGGAGGTTATTGTGTACATCAATGAGGATGGTCATTTTCGGCTTATGACACCGTTTGAACGAAGTCAATTAACCCCGCCGGAGTCATGGGCATTTGATGAGTAGCAATGGGGAATGACGCGTCGTGGACTGTTGTCTACGGCGCGTTTTTGGTTTCTTCATTTAATGAATGCGGTATCACTGAGTATGCTCAATGCATTGTGAAACGTTGTGTAGATCAGACCGTAACTGAAAAGGTCGATGTAGCCTCTTGTGATGGTGTGTCTTGTACACCATTCCATTGTGCGTGTACCTATGTAACTAAGTCCCCCAACCAGCCTTTGAGTTGTTGCTGAATGGGTGGAATGCGTTCACGTGCCCAGTCGGCTCCTTCACTTACGGGCTGTGATGGCGCTTCTGGATGATCCATAATCGTACGCACCCACTCGCACCCCTCACGTGCGTTTGGGCTTACCCCCTCTGGTATTTGTGGGAGAGTCCACCATTCAAGTGGCTTTTCGATCCTGGTTACGATACTTGATGATGCAGACTCTGGCTGGCTTTCATGTGTCAGTGGCATCCCTAACATTGGTCAGATAGAGGATGCAAAGGCCATCAGTAAACCAATGTGAATGGGAAATAACACACCGTTGAGCAGCAGTTGGTCATGTGGCTTGAAGGCAGGCCCCTCTACTTGACTGAAGATCACCAGTGGCTTTGCGCTGACCGGTAGTGTCAAACAGAAGCCATCTGCTGCTGTCGAGAGAAACGCAAAAGCAGTTGCGTTGTAGCCCAACGAGATAGCCAGAAGGAGCACGAGTGGTACCAACATTGATGAGCGGGTAGTGCGAGAAGTGATAACCAAATGGGCCAGCAAGGAGATAACAGCAACGCTGATAACCAGCGATATTGGTGTCAGTGAACTATGCCCACCCCATGCTGTGAACATTTGATTGACCAACCACTCGGCCGCCCCTGACTTGATTAGCGCTTCGCTCAATACCAGTGTGGCGGCCATAAAAAGGACCAGATTCCACTCAACTCGTTTGATGGCATCTTTGAATGAAAGTACACCGACATTAGGCATGGTGACGATGAGTGCTCCTTCCACCGCAATGATGATGTTATTGATACCGTGCAGCCCCTCTGTTGACCAGAAGACAATCAACAATGCGATAATGGCAAGAATGGTATATTCTTTCCGTCTGAGTGGTCCTGTCACGCTAGCCGTCTTCAGTGAATCGCTTTGTGCCAGTTGCTCAGGTGTAAAATGCAGCTTCTGGCGTCGTTCAGAGCATCGTAAAAAGAGGTGGAGAATAACCCAACACGAGATGAAACTACTTATGAGTGCAAGTGGTAGACTAAGCAAGACCCACTGACCAAATCCGATGCGCTCCCCGTTCATGTGCCACAATATCTCGATCATGACCAGATGTGCCCCTGCCCCGATCATCGACGCGACTGCCGAGAGGAGGATGATTGTGGGGAACAGTAGCGCCAGAGCACGCACGATACGTGGGTTTGAGATCCTTTTGCTGATGGCCAGAAACACGGGAAGTATCAACGCTGCACGGCCAGAGGTGGCCGGAACAACAAAAGCTGTGGCGATCAACATAGATGTGAGCATATAAAACAGATGGTTCACCGAACGGACCCGTGTTGTGACATAAACCGCTAGGCGTCGTGAGAGCCCACTCTCGCTAAAAGCAGCAGCAATAGTAAAGGATGCAAACAATAACCAGATAGTCGATTCGCCCAGAGTCTCAAAGAACTGCTCCGGTTGTGAGGCACTCAAGATCGTGCCTGTCAGTGCAGCTACAAGTGTGACATAGGTGTCGTTAATCTTGGTAAATACCCAGCCGATGATGGCCAAACCAAATGTGATAAATGCGATTCACGCATAGGAATCGAGTTCAGAAAGGCCAAACCACACACCACCAACTAATATCCCTGCCAAAGTGATGACGCTCACCGTGTGAAGAGATACGTTTTTCCCATGCTTTTGGTGTTGCTCATTCACTGAAAGTGTGAAAGAACGTTCTTGCTTGATTATAGGGGACCTCGTCATTATATGCAATAAGGAAGCTGGTATCAGCCTATTGGCTTGCTGGCCTGGTTATGAGACGAGATATAATCTTTACTTAATTATTTATTATTCAAAATTTAATTAAAAACGTCTTCCATATGAAGAGCGATTTGGTATGAGAGAAATACATATGAAGATAAAGATGAAAAAATATAGTTAAAATGTGTGGTCACTATCGCGAAGATATCTTTAACGACAACAGAACACTTACGCCGTAGGATAAGACGCAAGTGTTCTATCGGAAGCATATAGGAGCAAGAGTTACGCTGGTTGAGCCAAATTATGCGTGTTGTTGGATAGGTCGACTTTTGGCCTGCAACCAACCAAACAGAAAAAGACCAATGCCAATGAGTAGTGTGACTAAGCTTACCGCTAACAACATTGGAAGCATCATTTCATTGTCTGGTGGAACGCCACAGACGAATTGCCAGACGGCTTCAGGAACCCTACGTAACAGGTTGATATCCTGAACATAGGCGCCACTCAAGAGCAACATGGTAAAACCGAAACCAACCAACATTGTCGAAATGATTGGAAAAACGGGATTCATTGCTTTGAGACGATTATTCATGCATAGAGCTCTTTCGTAGGTCCAGTTGGCAGGACATGACATCTTTCGTGGTATTGGCACACAGCCAGACTACCTATGATGTGAACAGCTTTTCTGGTCGTTCAATACTGCGCTATTTGTCACAAAGTTGAGTATACCTAATAGCATGCCAACAATTAGTTGACAATGTACAATCTTGTGTTGTCATCTGTTAACCAAAAACGATTACTCATTATCTCTTGACCAATGGTCATCATGACTCAATCGTATACTGATTCAACTGGTAAACTAGTGCCTCAAACAGATCGCTTTCGGTAATGATCCCTATCACAAAGCTATCACCATCGACTACTGGTATGCCCCCGATCTTGTTTTCGATCATGAGCATAGCTGCCTCACGTAGGCCAGTTCCAGGGGTGACCGTTATCGGCGATTCGCTCATCACCTCATAGACTTTGATTCGACGCAGCGCTTCCGCAACATCAAATGGATCTGTGCCACCAGTCCGTAGCAGATCAGCACCACGAATATCGCCCTGCGTAATCATGCCGCATACTTCGCCAGTATCAACAACGACCGGTAGACGACGGATATTGTGTTCTTGCATCAGTATCAATGCTTCGCTTACTGGAACTGCCAGATTGATAGTTGTAGCTGGAGCGTTCATCCAAAAGCGGATTTCTTGTTCTACAGGAACGTTAATATGTTGCTCATTTCGCTCAGTAAACATCTCGGACCTCCAATCAACAACGAGATAGTGTTCCCATGTGGTTTTGTCAGACTCCAACCAGCGTGATATCTTAATCATAGGATAACAAATCAAAGGCACATAAGGGGAAAGCATTTTCATACTACGCGTGATGAAATGATAACCAAAATTGTGATGTGGTACACAACTATACATGGTACCATTTCACATGATGGTGTACAGCCATCTTATGATAGAGCGTCACAGCAATAAATGAATGCGGGGCATGCTCCCGCTAATGATAACAAGGAGGCATCACAATGCATGATCTCATTATTGTTGGTGGGGGTGCATCCGGTTTTGCCGCAGGTGTGTTTGCACTGAGCAAAGAACTTGATTTTCGGATTATTTATGAAAACCGTGGTGGTAAAAGTAATTGGCGGCAGTCACTCACGAACCAGAAAGAACAGGGGTTTTTGGCTGGAGCAGAAGCACTTATGATCTTTGAGCGTCAGGTTGAGGCACACCGCGACTCAACTGTTAAGGATCGTGTAACAGCTATTACCAAAAAAGAGCATTTCTTTGAAGTAAAAACCACGCGCCGTGGAGTGCTACAGAGCGCCGCAGTTATTGTGTGTACGGGTGTTACGCCCATCAAACTCGATATTCCTGGTGCTGACATGTTTCTTGGGTATGGGTTAGGCTACTCTGCTATTACCCACACAGCCCTTCTCGATGGTCGCTGTGTAGCTGTCATTGGCGCAACTGATCGGGCGCTGCGTGGTGCGGCAGAGATTTCTCAAAAGGCCCGTCAGGTGTATTTGATCACGCCCAACGACAGTAGTTTGCTGACCCCGCTCGGCATGGCAGTTCAATATCGACCCAATGTGGAAGTGTTTCAGGATTGTCGGCTTCTCGAACTAACCGGTTCGCTCAGTGTCGAACGTCTTACGGTTGAACAACATGGAGAGGTGCATACTCTCAATATCGATGCGGCTTTTGTCGATCTGGGGCTGCTTCCCAATAGCGAATGTGTCCGTAAGGTGGTGCGAACAGACCGTGATGGATTTGTCTGGGTTGATGACCGCAATGCGACGAGCCTCCCTGGACTGTTTGCCGCCGGTGATGTGACCACGACTTTTGGGGAACAGGCATTGATTGCCATTGGTGAGGGTGCACGTGCAGCACTAAGTGCCTACGACTATATTCTTGAGCACTCGATACACTAATCGACGGTGACGGCATTTGGTTAATCAATCGATGCCGTCACCGGCAAGGTAATCGAGAAGGTGGTCCCTTGACCGATATGGCTTTCGACATCAATACGTCCACCATGTTGGGTGGCGATATGAGCGCTAATAGCCAGACCTAGTCCGGTCCCGGAGGCCTTGGTCGTATAAAATGGCTCAAAGATATAGGGCAAATGCTCTTCTGCAATGCCATTACCAGTATCTGCTAACTGCATCAGAATGCTTTCTCCTTCATCCTTTGCGCCCGACAAAAGCTGTGTTCTTGTGGTCAAAGTGCCACCCTTAGGCATCGCATCACATGCGTTAAGCATTAGGTTGAGCAACACCTGGCGAATCTGGTCTGAGTGGGCCGTCACTGGTGGGATATCTGCTTCAAGATCGGTGATTACCGAGATGCGACCATGGCGTATGTGCGTTTGCACCAGTTCAAGGGTATCCGTGATCAGTGTATTGAGATCAGTCGGTTGTAATTCGGCTCGGGTTGGGCGATAAAAATCGCTCATACGCGTAACGATCCGCGCGATACGACTTAACTCTCCCTGGGCGATATCCATCAACGGTCGATACGAAGCCTCTGGTGGTATTTCCTGGTCAATGAGGTACAAGCTGTTGCGTGCTGCATAGAGTGGATTGTTGATCTCGTGTGCAACGGACGCCGCCAACTCACCGACCGCCGCCAACTTTGCACTCTGAAGTAACTGGGCTTGCGTTTGTGCCAGATTTTGTTGGAGAGTGGCCGCGTGAACTCGCTGATGCGACTCGGCAATCGCTACCGAAACCAGATCAGCAAGCGCCTGCACAAATGGTAGATCGCGTGGGTGAAACATATGGTCGTTGACCCCGCCGTAGAGCACCAACGCCCCCAATCGTTTGCCCTCGTGACGTAGCGGTGCCGTAAGCGCACTGGTAGGAGGCCAAACGCGCAAATGCCCGATCAGTTGCTCACGATGCTGTGGATCTAGTTCTTCCAGTGCCGTGTCGAGTTCCTGTCCGACCATCAGCATTGCCCGTGGTGCGAGAAATGCCCGGCCACCAAGCCCTTTCCCAGGATGAATCGTGACACCGGTGCCTGCGTTATGGGTCGAAGCACGCAATGTGAGTTGTTTGGTATACGCGTCTGCCAGGTAGATCATAATGCCACTGGTGCCTGGAAACAACTCTACGGCTGATCGCACAACCAGATCGAGAATTGCATTGACTTCACGAGTCACGATCAGCACTGAGCAGATCGCGAGAAGTGTATCAAGACGATGCTCAAGATTGGCCATCTGACGACTCTGGTAACGTGCCAGTTGTGCTTCAAGCTGCGCGATACGCGATTGTAACGCCGCAATGTCATGTGTCTCTTCGTCAGGGGTTTGGGGCTCTTGGCCCATTCGTACCGTGTTCGACATAGTAGCCTCTTGTTGCTGAACCCTCCAACTATGGGTAAACTGATTGGCTTCTGATCTGACAGAGCTACTATCGTAGCATACTCATTGCCACACAGCAACCGTTTTTCAAATAAATGATAAAAAGTCATAACCGTAAGTTGTGAAATATGGCACCTTTATACCATTCTTTGTGCTATTCTTCATTAATAACAACGCTACACGGGTCTGTAGTGAACAGACTAGCGAAAGGCAGGTTCCTATGCCACGTCCCAAGCGTCGACCACATCGTTTTATCCCGATTGCTCGTTCACATATCGAAGAGCAAGTACCAGCACTTAAGAATGCACCGCTCCGTTTTACCCAACTTGATGGGCCTCCCGGCGCACCACGTTATGCAGCTTTTGCTGCGAAATGTACTACCAATGACTGTCCATATGGTGTGCCACCAACGATCTCAGAAGCCGGTCGATGTCCCATTTGTGACTGTCGATTTCGTTGTTCAGCGCGTGTCCTTATGAACCGAGACGGTGATATAATTCAAACCATGGAAAGTACCATCCGCTGGGGATAGTACACGCTTGTAGGTTTAAGGACTGGCTATGCTGTTGGAAGAAAAAGCCGATCAGGCACACACTCTCCTCGCCAATGTCGCCCTGGATTGCTGGTTAACCTTTGTACGCGAAACAACGGTTACACCTGATCCAGGCGTCGATCTGGTGGTGGGTACTGACGTGACATGGCCCTCTGCGTTCCTCCTCGGGCGCGACGGGACGCGTGTCGCTATTGTAGGCCGTCACGATGTGCCAAATGTACGGGCAACAGGTGTCTTTCAAGATGTTGTGAGTTATGATGAAGGCATTCGCCAGCCATTGGTTGATGTGCTCAATCGGCTCAATCCTACCCAGATCGGCTTGAACTACAGCATCGATGATAAAACTGCTGATGGATTGACCCATGGGATGTGGTTAATGCTCAAAGATTTGTTGCGTGATACGCCCTTCGTCGATCGACTGACGAGCGCTGCACCACTGTTGAGCACCCTTCGCGCGCGGAAAACACCCAACGAAATCGAACGTATCAAAGCGGCTATTGCCACCACAGAAGAGATTGTCGCACTCACAGAAGCACAATTCCGTGTAGGTGTGAGCGAGGCAGCTATTGGTGACTTTGTGCACGAGCAATTTCGCTCTCGTGGGCTGCCCAGCGCGTGGTCGTGGGAAGGCTGCCCGATTGTGAATACTGGCCCCGAGTCAGCAGTGGGGCATGTCCAACCACGTGCTGATCTCTTCATTGCACCGGGCCATCTGGTCCACATAGACCTGGGTGTGCAACAAGAAGGCTACTGCTCAGACATTCAGCGTATGTGGTATGTCCTGCGATCTGACGAAAGCGAACCGCCTGCCGAAATCCAGCATGCCTTTGCAACCGTTATCGCTGCCATCGATGCTGGTGCAGCATTGCTGAAGCCAGGCGTGCTCGGCTACCAAGTCGATGCGGCTGCGCGTCAGGTAATTGTTGACAACGGTTTTGACGAATACAAACACGCCTTTGGTCATAGCCTCGGGCGTGCCTGTCACGATGGTGGACCATTACTTGGGCCACGTTGGGAACGCTATGGTACCACACCAGAAATCCCCATAGAAGCCGGTAATGTGTTTACGCTTGAGCTTGGTGTCGAGACCTCTGCCGGTTACATTGGGATCGAAGAAGATGTTGTCGTAACCGAGCAAGGCTGTGAGTACCTGTCAACACCCCAGCGTGCGTTAAGATTGATCGCACCATAACAACAGCTACTCCAGCAGACGCCCAGCAACCGTGAGTTGTTGGTATTCCTCCAGCGCTTGAGTGATCTCGGGCGCTGGTTGTGCTATAGCAGCGGTTGACAATACGACTTCATCAGTGTCGAGTGTGGCCACAATCGTTTGCTGCCATGCTGACTCTTTGTCTGGGCAATCACGGCGCTGGTGTGCGCCACGACTCTCGGTTCGCATGAGCGCGGAAAGTACGGTTGCCTCTGCGGAAAGCAACATGCTCTTGAGGTCGAGTGCTGCCGACAGATTGGCCATACGCGGAGCGCCCTTCTGTGGTATGACAGCTTGTTGCTCTCGAATCGCGTGGATCTTCCGTAGCCCCTGCGAGAGTCCTTCTGCATCACGGACCATCCCGGCATGTTGCCACATTGTCTGCTGCAAGTCGTCGATCAGAGCGAGGGCTGTGTCACGGTCGGTGCGTGCAAGTCGCTGCCCATCTGCCAGGCAGGTGTTTAGTTGATCGGTGTCGACACCTTCTGTTCGACGGGTGACAACATAAGCTGCCGCAGCCTCTCCGGCCCGCCGCCCAAAGACCATACACTCGACCAGACTATTGCCACCCAGCCGATTGGCCCCGTGTACACCTGCCGTTGTTTCGCCCGCTGCATAGAGGCCAGGTACCCCGGTGCTATGGGTATACGGTTCGACTCGTACTCCGCCCATTGAGTAATGAGCTGTCGGTGCAACTTCCATGGGGTCACGAGCGATATCGATACCTCCATAGGTTTGAAATTGCTGTACCATTTTTGGCAATCTATCTTGAATGGTTGTCGCTGGCATATGGCTGATGTCGAGCCACACTCCGCCGTGTGGGGTTCCCCGACCTTCCACAATCTCTAAGTAGTTGGCCAGTGCTACCCGATCACGGGTGCTCAACTCCATGCGTTCTGCATCATAGTGGGCCATATAGCGCTCACCTTTGGCGTTGTACAACCGCCCTCCTTCGCCGCGTACTGCTTCTGTCACTAACGTGCCTTCGGCCTCCTCTGGCCAGACCATGCCAGTTGGGTGAAACTGCACCAGTTCCATGTCGGCGACCTGAGCACCGGCACGTAGCGCCAGAGCGATACCATCACCGGTGTTCTCGCGCCGTCGAGAAGAGCTTCGGCGATAGATGTGGATGTGACCGCCAGCCGCCAGTACCACTGCTCCTGTCTCCATAGCGAGCGCGGTGCCGTCAACCAGTTTGAATCCCAGCACACCACTCACCTGCCCATTGGTAAGCAAAATATCTGTGACATAGATGTTTTCCAGAACGGTAATATTACGTCGATCTATCTCGGCGACCAGTGCTTCGATCATGGCACGTCCGGTGTAGTCGCCGACAAAGCAGGTCCGTCGGTAGCGGTGGGCCCCAAAGTAGCGTTGGAGCAAGCGCCCGTCAGTGCCACGTGCAAAGGGAACACCATAGGTGATGAGATCGTTGATGGCCGCTGGTGACTCACGGCAGAGGATTTCGACCGCTTCTGGATCGCTGAGCATGTGTCCCTCGTGCAGAGTGTCTGCGGCGTGTGTGACCCAGGAGTCCGCCGAGTCCATTGTTCCGAGGGCTGCATTGATACCACCTGCAGCGAGGACGGTGTGTGCATCAGCGCGGGGTCGCTTCCCAATTACCAATGGTTGGACTCCCTGTTCGTGAAGCGCGATTGCCGCCCTTAGACCGGCAGCACCTGAGCCAATAACGACGACATCACTCTGGATTCGTTTGTTTCGTGGAACCGTGTAAACATTGTTTGCCATCTTTTCACACCTTTCACATACCATTTTTCGCAAACCCAAAAGAGACAGTGCGCACTCTACTAAGTATGGTATGAGGAAATGGAGATTTTGTCTAAGATATGTTAGTTTTGATATTTATAACTAAAAAATATGATTTAACTTTTTTTATGGTTTTCGAGGAGAGGTGGGGTGCCTGTCGAAGGCAGCGTTGGAGCGTAGAGCAGTGGAGCGGCGGTTTTAAACCGCCGCTGCTTCGTTGTCAGATGTGGTATGTGTAGGTGCTGCATCCGCCGGACCACCCGCAAAGAGTGCCTATCCATTCAACCATGCACGGAGTTTTGCCACGTTTGTCCTACTCGACAGATCAAATGCTGGACAGCGTGCACAAAACGAGCCCCCTGATTGAGATGCCGTGATGTATGCTCCCCATCCATTCCACCTGCCTCACACACCACTTTGCGGGTGCTCAGGGTGCCGCGCCTGAGCCGGGAGCGTGTGGTGGCGACCCACCCCACAAAGAGCAACAGATGCGTGGAACCGTCTGCTCGAACACAGAGTGACAGCAGTGCGGCGGTGCAGAAGAGTGTAGGACCAGAATGGCTATGGGATAGACCTGCGATTTTGCATGTACCTGAACCACATGGTGGCACTGGTGTTTTGGATATGTGGTGCTGCGCCCACCAGACCACCCGCAAAAGATGCCCGTCGTTCAATACGGCATGGAGCAAGTGCATGCCCATCACGCTTGCCAGTCTAGAGTCGTGCTTATTGATAGCCTCTATGCATTGTGGCATCCGCCAGGCATGCGGCCCACTGTTGCAAATAATCATTCCTTTAAACGACCATTACTATTCACACTCTTACCCACACCAAGCACAAATCTCATCAATGCAGGATGCCGAAATCTATCGTATTATTAGGGCAACAGGGAAGACAAACATCAATGATACATCCAAAAATAGTAAACTCAGGTGCTGCCATGAAATTAATCAACGTGTTACCACATCAACAAGACCAGACCCTCGAAGAGTTCTACACACCATCAGGCTTGGAAGACCCGATGTGGACCGATAGTCTGCTCATGATGCGTTCCCTTGTCCAATACCTCGAACAAGAAGTTGATGATAGTGAGAAACATGTCTCACTACAATTAACCTTTCTCCATATGAGTGATCCGTCGCGCTTGGGCGGGATAACAGTGAGTGCGTGGAATGGGCAGTACAAGATCGAATACACCATTCCGCCACATAAAGCCCCATGGAAACATGCGAATGTAGTTGGTTATACCCCAGATATCGTCAAAGCCGTTGAAATGCTGTATCAAGCCCTCAGCACATCGGACAAGCTATCTCGGGAATATGCTAGCTTTTTTGAATAGCATATATGAACTGGAGAACAGTTCCATGAAACTACGACGAATAACGCAACAAGGGCTTCAAACGCTTACAACTTTCTATCAAAATCTATATAACGATCCACTGCTATATCAGGTACGGCATGCCCAGCGCCTGAGCGAATTAATCGAGTGCTTAGAGTGTAGTGATGACAACAAAAGTGTATGGGCCTATACGCAGGACACGATGTTGATTCTCACAGATCAAGATGGATACACACCAGGTGTACAGATATTGACCAACGGAGATGGCTTTACTATCACCTATCCACTGGCAGAGACGGAAGCACCATGGCATGGTGCGTGCGTTGAAGGCTATGCCTCCACCATTCCTGAAGCCATCAGAATGATCAACATTGCATTGACGCGTGCATTTGGGACTGATAACGTTATTTAGAAACCCTAAGGGAGAAGTAATGATGTTCCATATTAGTACTTCACTAAGGGGACAGTACCAAACTACGTAGCTATTACAGACTGGAGCACTTTGGCACAAGCACTTAATACTTTCTGATATCGAGTAGACAGAATTGGAGGTTACTATGAAAATACATTATGACATGTTGGAAGTTATCTTTGCTTACTTTTTTAAGAAGTTTGACAGAAGTAGAATTAAAAGTGTTTATTTCATTGAGGTAACAGCACAGCATAATTCTTTCCCTTTGGAAGGTGACTTTTTCGCCAGATTTAGCAAATATAATCTGCAAGTCAAACCCATATCAGCATGCATTTCTTCAGGTAAAGATAGAGTCTTTGATAAAGAGCCCCGAGAAAGGGGTATCATATTTCGCATTGTCAATATACAACGAGTAAATACGATGGAATTCTGTATCAGAGGCGGTTTTTATTCACATGGTCGGGCTGCTGCAACACAACAACTTCAGGTAGTACTAGAGCATGAAGAGTGGATCATCAAATCAGACAAATTAATCAGTGTTTCATAAGTGGTAACATGCTGTGATTCAAGCACTGTTACATAACCAAGATCGTGCAAACAAGATTCTTTAGGCTGTAACATAGGTATGTGAAAACAGTGTACTTGATTTGATTTAAGCCATTATTTTACGAGACACCATTGTGTGGAAATAGACGACACCTATGCGGATTTACTCTCTATAACGTCGGAATTTGGTGCAAGACCCGATGTTTTATTAAATACAGAGGATGTGTCTAATAATAAGGAGGTTATTGTATGTTACAACTACAACGTATATCCGCTCCAACATGGGCATTTGAGCCACTGATTGACTATGACAAAGCAGGAGGTATGGAGTCACGTCAGGCTTTTCAATCATATCTCCCACAGATTTTGAAACTCGTGCATGAACGTATGGAACAGTTTGTCAATGATACTGAGTTTTATCGCCTGGACGAGCTGGGTGAGGAAGAAGACCCCATGGCGTTTCCAGAGACCTCACGGTTGACGGGCGCATACTATCTCGCCAGCGAACGATACGAACGCCAAGAGCGACACGGGATCAGCTATTATCAATTAGTCGTGACGTTCCACTTTCTTTATCCATCCCCTATTACGCAGACCAATGATGACTACTTCTCACTAGAGGCATGGGTCAGGATATGGTGTGATACGCAGGACATCGAACTTATGCCGGGCCTCACTTACGCAGCCATTTAGATGCAGTCTTCAGTATAGAGCAACAAAGATGCAAGCGTGGGTTACGAGTTACCAATACATCGTAGATATGCAAGCACACCACCAGCGTCTCTGCTTCCCCATCCGACAATAACTACACATATCACCTCTGACTAAACCATCACAAGACAGCCCTGAGGCATGTACCACCGTCAGCCGCCATTCATTTGCGGTTCCCCAGGGCTTCGTGCCTGGACTGGGCCCATGATGGCAGTGGTGTGTATGTGCAATTCTCGATTGCCGGGGCTGGTGCTTCGGTCGTCCAGCCCGCCAGGCCCGTCTATAAGCTCTCGCCCTTTACGCCTGTGGAAGCCGTCTGGCATTTTGCACACCAGGTGCTATTCGTCCTCATTATTGTGCTGGGCGGCATCGACCTGGGCGTGCAGGCCCGACGGCAGCGGGAGGCGGGCGGCTGAGCGACAGTGCGGAGCCTGAGCTTGTCAAAGGCGCAGCGGTAGCCGGATGGAACACAGAGGCGCCGAGTGACAGAGACGTAGAGATGCCAGAGAAGGTGGAAAAGGCACCAGCACAGCGGAGGTGCGTGGCTTGTCCGCGTACCGACTCACCCAACCTTTCCCTCCTCCGTCAGTCAATTGGTTATTTCAATCATTCCAAGATAGACCACAGACATGCACCGCCAATACTTTGAAATGACCCTGTTCTAGACACAGAAAAAATCACTCAGGTGACCAAGACCCAAAAAGAAAGGCCTGATCTCCACTTTCCATCCTAATTAAAGCCGAAATACGACAGTTGTATGCATGTTTGTCTCATCTCATAACGGTCTATTAGCAGGATATATCAAACCCTCCAATACCATCCGCAAATACGAAGTGATCGTATTGCAATGGAAAGAAGCACATCTCAGGAGAACCACTTAAAGAGATACCATAATGCTTACATGGTTCAAGCATCTATATAACCAATGGCAAACACGTCAGAGAAGCTCACAACCACTCTGGTCAATCAGTGAACTAGTGTACTATTTGAAGCATAGGCCTCCTAAAGCACCACGTCACCAATGGAATGAAGTATTATTAATGGCCTATATGTTATTGCCGCGAGTATTTCAAGATATGCCAGACCACCTTATCGTGACTGATGCCGACTGGACATGGCAACGATCAGGCAGCATCATCGGGATGCGTGAAACAACCTTACCTGTTAAGGCGCGGGTGAGTTATCGTAGTGAGCTTCGCAAATTGATAGCCCATGACAGAATGCTGCAACGGCATATCAGGGTCGTAGCTATGACCATAGAACAAGATGATTACCATATCAGGGTCCGAAATGATAATATGTCTGCTTAAACAGAAACAAATACATATGCACAGGTCTATGATGGATACAGATCATTAGAAACAGCCCCACGCAGAAGACAATCTGTGTGGGACCATATTCTATACAAAAGTGATCGGAGGTTATCCAATGTACCAACGCTTTGTCACTAACTTTGATATAACCGCACGAGCTTTGCTGTATGATCCACATACTGGTACTTACCAAGAGATGATGCAGCAACAGATACCGACAGGGGTGAAGAGGGGATTAGGCTTTTATGTGAATGTTGTGGACACAGTGGTTGGGGTCTATACCACCTCCGATGGGCTGGTCTGCTTTCATAATCAGCAGCGCTATCCACTTGTGCTGGGAGAGTGGGATGTCACCGTGACCTCGGCGGATGAATACGATATCACCCAGGGGCGGAATATCTTTACCTTGGTGCACGAAGGGCAGCAGGCATTTACCCTTACTTACGAAGCACCACGCCCCCGCTACTACGACGCATGGTCAGCCACGGATGAGGATGTGAATTTTTTTCTATGGCTCAAGGTGAACGTAAATGATCAGCGATTTCACACATTTTATACGCAGGAATGGAACATTGGCGCAGATGACTTATGAGCATGGAAGCCATAGTTTCGTTTCTTCATGAGTTCCCACTTCATCCACCCACACTATACCTGTGGGTGGATCGATCTATCTCTCATTGTGGCCATGTTTATTCAAACACGATCTCAGAGGAATAAGGGACAATGAAAATCAGATGTCTACCATTCATCCGTGGATACGACTAACCTGAGCAACGTGATGAAGCAAACTCTCCTTCTCCCTCTTGCTCAGGCATTCAACTCGATGGTCTCACCATTGATAATAAAAATGACATGTTCAGCCACATTCGTGGCCCGGTCGGCAATCCGTTCCAGATAGTGGATGGTAAACAACAGATCGGTCGCCTCGTGAATGGTGCCGGGGTCCTCATGCATAAACCGTAGCAGTTCAGCGCGAATTTGGTCCTCTAGACGATCAATTCGATCATCTGCCTGGGCCATATCCTGTAATGCTGCCACATCCTTCTGTATCAGACCCTGGAGCGAAGATGCCAACATTAACTGTACCTGTTCCGCCATGTGAGGAAGAGCAATCTGTGGGAGGACAAACGGATGTTTCCCATTGCGTACCACAATCTTCGCGATCCCTTTGGCATAATCACCAATACGCTCCAACTCACCGGCGATCTCAATAGCAGCAATCAGTAGCCGTAAATCACCCGCTACAGGTTGTTGTCTGGCTATCAGTGTTACGGCCTCCTCCTCTATGTCATAACGAAATTGATTAATCTTGGCATCAGCATCAATCACTTCCTTCGCTGTAGTCACATCCTGCCAGATAAGCGAATCGACGGATTGTGCAATCGTGGTAAGCACGACCTTGCCAAATTCCCGCAGATGTATATGTATATTCTCAAGATCTTGTATATAGTTACGACGAACCCCCATTGTACACCTCCTATGTAATGAATACAGGGAGGCATAGTCGTCGTACCTTCCTGTATATCTGATACTACATTGACCAGCAATATCTGGCCATTTGAAGCGATTATGTAGATGTACCATGCACAATGAGCACAGGACACGTGGCACGTTGTGCAACAGCATGACTTACACTTCCCAGCAACATTCCAGCAATTTGCCCACGCCCCCGTGATCCGACGACAATCAGGTCATACTCCTCTGTTTCAGCAACTCGCATAATTGCTGACGCGGGAGGGCCTTCAAGCAATTGGGTTTCAACCAATACCCGATCACCGATCTGTGTGCGAGCACCCTCAAGCAACTGATTCCCAATCAGCGTGCGGGCAGTCAACAGGTTTTCATGGTGTGGGGTCCCAAGTAGATCAGACACATGGGGAAAGGCATGCAGTAAACAGAGAGAGGCACGATATCGTTCAGCGAGATCAGTACCAACCTCAATAGCATGTCGCGCTTGTGGTGAGCCATCTACGGCAACTAATATCTTGTGGAACATCATGTTCCTCCGTTCCTTCATTGGATATATGTACTACTTTGTACGTTACTTGCATACCATATCATACGAGTTTTTGATGTTGTGAAAAGATTCACAGAACATCGGTAAAGATTCATCAACCTAAACAGATGTTATTGAATTACAATCTTCTGTGATGCTTTCTTCCTCCTATGTAATCCTTAACATGATACGATAACTTATACCATCTTGAACACGATCATTAAGAGAAATAAACCTACATATGTAGCTCCCTTTTGCTCCGGTGCCGGGTAAAAGACTTCGAAGCGACGGTGCTTTACACGGAAAGGCAACGTTATGCCACAAACTGTAACGAAACAGACATCAAAAACCGCATCTACTGGGTCAAAAACCCATCCCAGCGGCGACAACCGATTTAAGTTGCTGGAAGCGACTATGAAGCGTCACCAGTATCAGCCTGATGCACTGATCGAAGTCCTTCATCGTGCTCAAGAACTTTTCGGCTATCTAGCACCAGATCTCCTGTTATACATCGCACATAGTTTGAAACTCCCCCCAAGCCGCGTCTATGGCGTAGCCACGTTCTACCACTTCTTTTCGTTGGCCCCCCAGGGCGAACATAGTTGTGTCGTATGTATGGGAACCGCCTGCTATGTGAAGGGCGCAGCAACGCTCCTATCTGAAGCAGAACAGGAAGCCCAGATCGCAGTTGGTGAAACAACATCCGACGGCCAGATTTCGTTAATGACCGCTCGTTGTATCGGAGCTTGTGGGATTGCACCTGCCGTGGTCTATGATGGAAATGTCGCCGGACATCAAACGGCAGAAGATGTCATTGAGCGATTGAAAGGGTGGTCTACCAATGGATCTGACTGAACTTCATGCCATTGCAGAAAAAAATCGTCAGTCACAAAAGCCACTCT
>JBCDFA010000047.1:0-29097 GCA_039178835.1 Chloroflexota bacterium | reverse complement strand
TTTTTCTGAAACATTTATCGTCAACGAACTGCTGGCTCATCAGTCCGCAGGTCTGGATATAGACATTTTTTCACTACGCGCACCAATCGATGGCCGTTTCCACGAAATGTTGTCACGTGTCCATGCTCCGGTTACCTATCTGCCACATCATGGTCTGAAGGCAGAGGATCTCTGGGAACGTTTGCGGGCTTCTGCGACCCAATCCGGTTTTTCTGAAGCATTTGTAGAATGTTGCCATGAGGATGTTGATGATGTAGCGCAGGCATTGACGCTTGCTCAGCTGGTGCGTGAACGTGGTATTACCCATCTGCATGCCCACTTTGGCAGCGTGGCTACCACGGTAGCTCGCCTTGCATCCTGCTTTACCGGAGTGCCCTACAGTTTTACCGCACACGCCAAAGATCTCTATCACGAGTCGGTCAATCCAGTCGATTTGCAGCGCAAGCTGGCAACGGCAGATGCCGTTGTGACGGTCAGTGATTACAATGTCCGACACCTCCAGACAGAGTTCGGACCTGATGCTCAACGTGTCAGCCGCATATACAACGGGGTTAACCTGGAGCAGTTTCCCTACTGTGATCCAGCAGATCGCCCGCAACGCATCATCGCTGTGGGAAGATTAGTAGAGAAAAAAGGTTTCGATGTGTTAATTGATGCCTGTGCGCTCATGCGTGATCGTGGTCGAGATACCGAATGCCTCATCGTAGGAAGTGGCGCGCAGGAAGCTGTCTTGGCGGAACGCATTACCCAACACGGTTTAGAGTCACAGGTTCACCTGATTGGACCGCGCCCACAGGAAGCTGTGATTGAGCTGATTCAGAATTCTGCGGTGTTCACAGCTCCCTGTGTGATCGGACAGGATGGCAATCGTGATGGTCTTCCTACCGTGCTGATTGAGTCAATGGCACTCGGAACACCCTGTGTAGCAACCGATGTTACCGGTATTCCTGAGTTAGTTCGTGATGGCGTGACAGGATTGTTAGTTGCACAAAATGACCCTGTGGCACTGGCCGATGCGCTGGAACGCGTGCTTGATGATGCGGTATTACGAACCAATCTGGCTACTACAGCACGCCAAGTTATCGAGCGCGATTTTGATATTACAACGAATACAGCAGAGCTCCGCAAACTCTTTACTGCCGGATCTCCTGTTCAGCATAGCCTTGAGGAGGTAGCCGTATGAGAGTAGCATATATCTGTGCCGATCCAGGCGTCCCAGTATTTGGTCGTAAAGGCTCCTCGGTCCATGTACAATCGGTTATTCGTGCACTTATAGGACGTGGTGCTCAAGTCACGCTGTTTGCTTCCCGCGTTGATGGCGATCCGCCGCCAGGGCTGGAAGGGGTTGAGCTTCGTAAGCTTCCGCGTCCGCCAAAGGGCTCGCTGGCTGAACGAGAAGCAGGGCTTCTGGCCGCAAACCGGGATCTTACTGCCGCACTTAAACAGTCTGGCCCCATCGATATGGTCTATGAGCGATACAGTCTGTGGAGTTACGCCGGTATGGAATTTGCACGTCGCAATAGGATACCGGGCTTGTTAGAAGTCAACGCTCCTCTTATCGATGAGCAGGCGAACCATCGTGGCTTATTAGATCGTACTGGTGCAGAGCGTGTGGCCTGGCGTGCATTTGGCGCTGCGACTAACCTCCTGGCAGTATCAGATGAGGTGGCCGCTTACCTCAACACCTTTGATACGGCACGTGGGCGTGTCCAGGTAGTACCGAATGGGGTTGATCCCACCCGCTTTGCCGGCAACCTGCTACCTAGTCTGCCTGCATCGCCTGGGATATGCACCATCGGTTTTGTTGGCACACTCAAACCTTGGCATGGCCTTGATGTCCTCCTGGAGGCTTTTGCACAGCTCCATCAGCGTCGTTCGTCGACACGTTTGTTACTTGTGGGTGATGGCCCTATGCGACCAATGCTGGAAGAACGAAGTGCTGAGTTAGGGCTTCAACAGGCGGTTGAGTTTACCGGAGCCGTTGATCCGTTAGCTATACCAGGGATGCTTCGCTCAATGGATATCGCAACGGCACCCTATCCGGCACTCGACAATTGTTACTTTTCGCCCCTAAAGCTCTTTGAATATATGGCGGCCAGTCTTCCGACCGTCGCAAGCCATATTGGGCAGGCTAAGATGGTCATTCAGGATGGTCAGAATGGATTGTTTTGTGCGCCTGGGAACAGTGGTTCTTTAGCTACGGCACTAGAACGCCTGTCTGATGATACAGATTTGCGTTTGCGTCTTGGTGATGCGGCCCGCAAGACCGTATTGCAAAGCTACACTTGGGATGCTATTGCCAACCGTGTGCTCACACTGTCGCATCGTGCCGAGCGGCTTGAAAGGGTTGTGGGATGATACGGAACCTCATCACGCGGTTAAAAACGCGAGCGGGGGGCAAAGGCAAGATCGCCGGACCATTTCGCGATCTGTTGGCAGCAGGTCCAGGCCTGTCACGTACAGTAGGTCGTTTTGGACCATATATCCGTGCTCAGACGCCGTTGATTGCCACTGGAAGTGTGGCACTACTTGTCGAAATTGCGTTGCGACTCCTGGAACCATGGCCACTCAAGTTTATTGTAGACTATGTGATCGCACCCCCGGCGAATGGTCCCGGTCTACCGCAGCAGCTAGCCAACATTGGCCCTGGAATGCTGTTGGTTCTGGCTGCTCTGACAGTACTGATCATTGCTGCTGGCCGTGCCGTGGCTGCTTATATTGGTACTATTTTCCTCGCGCTTGCCGGGAATAATGTCCTGACTCAAGTACGTGCTGAACTCTATCGTCACATCCAGCGCCTCTCGTTGTCCTACCACCACAAAAATCGCAGCGGTGATCTGCTCAACCGCCTAACTGGTGATATCGGAAGGCTTCAGGAGGTGACGGTTACCGCGATGCTGCCCCTATCGGTAAACTTACTTACTCTGGTAGGTATGCTGGTGGTCATGCTGTGGATGAATTGGCATCTAGCCCTGCTCGCACTTTCGATAGTGCCAATTTTTCTCTTTACAATGGGAAGTCTGGGCAAGAGTATTCGGAGTGTTGCACGTGAAGAACGCAAGCGCGAGGGTGCACTATCTGCATCGGCTGCTGAAGCGTTTGGTGCCATCAAGGTTGTGCAGGCACTGGGGATGGAGCGTATTCTGGAGCGCACTTTTGCCCGGCAGAACAATGCCAGCTTCAATGAGGGCGTACGCGGACGACGACTGGCGATGCGGATGGAGCGTTCTACTGACATCCTCATCGCATTCGCCATGGCACTGGTGCTCTGGTATGGTGCCACGCTGGTGCTCCGTGGCGAGTTGTTGCTTGGTGATATGCTGGTGTTCATTACCTATCTCAAAAGTGCATTTAAGCCTATGCGTGATCTGTCAAAGTATGCAGGCCGCATTGCCAAGGCCAGCGCTTCAGGCGAACGAATTATCGAGGTGTTGGATACAGTACCCGATGTACGCAACCTGCCTGGTGCGACCCCTGCACCACGATTATATGGCCACGTTATCTTCAATGATGTAAGCTTCTCCTACGAGCCTGGCCAGCCAGTACTCGATAGATTCAACCTGGAGGTGGTTCCTGGTATGCGTGTTGCATTGGTCGGGTCGTCAGGTGGTGGTAAGAGCACGCTTGCGAATCTCCTTATGCGTTTTTATGATCCAGACAAGGGTCAGATATTCATTGATAAGCGTGATATACGTACCTACACACTTGCTTCATTACGAGGCCAGATGGCAGTAGTGTTACAGGAAAGTGTGCTATTTGCCACGAGCGTCACCAATAACATTGCGTATGGTTCGCCAGGAGTTTCCTTCGAGCGAATCATGGAGGCTGCAAAACTGGCCAATGCCCACGACTTTATTGTCCAATTGCCCGATGGCTACCGAACGGTTCTGAGTGAACGTGGTTCAACGCTTTCGGGTGGTCAGCGTCAACGCATTGCCATTGCCCGCGCTGCAGTTCGTGACGCACCGATTGTACTACTCGATGAGCCAACGTCTGGTCTCGATCAGGAGAATGAACGTGCTGTAACTGAGGCGCTGGATCGTCTAACAACAGGACGAACAACGTTTCTGATTGCTCACGATCTACGCACAGTGGAGCAAGTTGATCTCATTCTGTATTTAGAACAAGGTCATATTGCTGAATACGGCAACCATCAAACATTGCTTGATTATGGCGGAAAGTACGCAGCGCTCTATCGGCTGCAAATGGCTAAGCGCCGCCAGGCCGAAGATTTGGAGGAAGACCATGCTATTATCCGCTGATATCGATCTTGTGCGGCGTGATCCGATTATAACTGGCCTGGAAACCTTGCTCGATGCTGATGCTTTCGCTACCGCGCTTGACACGGCACTCCCTACCGTCAGTGTTCGTGCGGCACAGGCGACCTATGTACGCTACAAACCCGGTACGAATTGTCTGGTTGCTTATAAGGTCAAGACAGATCGAGGAAGTGTGCCTGTGTATGCACGCGCATATTCTGCTGAGTTAGGTGTGAAGCTTGGGCACGTTCGACGTGTATACGATCAACCAAGTGTGTTAGATGTGGGCGGTCTGTGTCTAGATAAGCTGGATACAAGTGTGTATGTCTGGCCGTATGATTACAAACTCCGCAATCTGGCCCATCTGTCGAATCCAGAGCAGCGCACGGTGGTCATTGATCAATTAACGAGTCATGTTCCCGAGTTGTCTGGAAGTATCCTGACTGATCTGCGTTATCGTCCCGAGCGTCGATACGTCGGGCGACTTGATGGGGCAACACGATCTGGCCTGTTCAAGCTGTATCGCAAAGAGGATTATGAGCATGTGCGGTCGGCGGCAACGGCATTTTATTCGACCGAGCTACTCAATATTGTTCCATTACTTGGTGAGTCTTCTTGCTATCACGCGCTATTGTTTCACTGGCAAGCAGGTTGTCCCCTCAATGATTCGCTCTGGAATACAACCTGGGAACCAGCCGTGTTTCGTGATACTGGTAAAGCCCTGGCATTGTTACACGGACAGGATGCAGCCACTCTCCCAACACTGATCGATCAGAATCCACGAGATGCGCTTGCTGCAGCGGTACAATCCATTGTTGTGCTCTGCCCTAACCTGGAACGCCAGGTGCAAGACCTTGCCAAGCATATCACTACGAGCTTGGCGCAATCGCCAGAGATACGCCCCATCCATGGTGATTTTTATGCAGATCAGGTGTTGTTGAATGGCAATCAGATAACCATCCTGGACCTCGACAATGCGACGTGGGGTGAGCCTGCCTTTGATCTGGCGACGTTTGCCGCACATCTGTGGCGCATGGTGGTTCAGGGGAATGGAACAGCAGCGCGTGCCGTGCAGATCATCGAGGCCTTGTTTGCAGGATATGATCAACAGGGCGTACTGCCCAGTCGTACGCAGATCGCGTTGCACACGGCTGCAGGATTATTGCGACTGGCTCCCGAACCTTTTCGTTATCGTCGAGAAAACTGGTTACAACGTGTGCATGCCCTTGTGCTTGCCGCTGAGGAGATATTAACCCATGAACACATCCGTACTTGAACCTATTGCTAATCTACTACTTCCGCATATGATTGCTACCAGGCTCAATCTCCCGTTGGGTACGCTCTCGTTGCGACGAGCCTGGCCACGCGCTGTTGACCATCTGCTGCTTGAGTATATGGCTACCGATGGGGCGATTGTTCCCGGTCAGTGGTTTCTGGATCAGACAGATGCTGAACAAACTGTTGCTGACCTCCAACACCGTGCACCAGCAAAAGATGTAGCGTTGATTGAGTGTATGCCGGGCAGCCCATCATCTGGCTATGTCGTGTTACAACGATATGGAGCTGACTCTAAGCTTGTCGGGCTGGCTCCACTGCTGGCCAGTTCAGGTACACAGCTGTTGGTGCATCGTCCAGAACGCCGTGCTGTAGTACGTCTGGAAACACCTGAAGGTTTGCGTTTCGCAAAGATTGTCCCTCCCAAACGCCTGCCGAAGGTTTTATCTACAGGGTATATGGCTGCTGCGGTTGGGCGACAAACGTTTGATACACCGAGTATTCTCCAAAGTGACCAACACACTGGCACCGTTATCTGGTCGGCTTTGTCGGGGACTATGTTGTATGATTCACTGAACGATCCGTCGTTGGAATCCAGCATGATAGCCATTGGAGAAGCACTGGGTGGTCTGCATGGTAGTACGAAACCGTTAGAACTCAACACATACACGGCGGAGTCCGAAATCGCTATGCTGGAAACCTGGATTGCACGTCTGACCACGTTTATGCCTGATCTTGGTGATCGTTGTGCGGTGCTGGCTCCATCTGTGTATGCGGCTCTTGCAGAATCTTCCAACGATTATGTGCCAATTCATCGCGACTTTTACGATAAGCAGGTGTTCTTGTCTGCCAATGGGCGAGTTGGTCTGCTCGACTTCGACACATTCGCTTATGGCGAGGCTGCCCTTGATATCGCCAATATGCTTGTGCACTTTGAATTGCGTGTATTGCAAGGCTACCTCCAACGAGAGCAGGCTGAGCGCGCTGTCGCAGCGTTTTTAGCATGCTATGCACCAAGCCCTGCTGTTCAGGAGCGCATCGATGCTTACATTGCGGCGACACGCCTGCGGCTGGCGTGTGTCTATGCCTTTCGTCCCCATGGACGTGTGCAACCATCGGCATTGCTTGCGTTGTTGCACAATAATCTTTCGGTAGCGTAAAGGAAGCAGAAGATGGAACATTGTTTGTGTTGGATAACCATAAGCTTCCGGAAGACCGCATAAGATTGGCATGTTTCTTGCATTACCCATATTTTAATTCATATAGCAGGGTTTCTGACAATGTGACAACTGAGAGTCGTGTAGGAATGACTTTGGCTGTTGAAGGGCCATGATATGGTTGCGATGTTCCTACATCTGGCCTGTTGAAAACTGGAGTGCGGAACCTTGTCTGCGGCAAGACTCAATAGTGATGCGGATATAGGCGTGTTGCCAAGGAGGTTCTTACGTGTCCAACCAATCGGAACATTTTACCCTCGGTGTCGAAGAAGAATATCAGATCACTGACCCTACAACGCGTTCGCTGGTGTCGCGCTCAATGCAGGTGCTGCCAAACGCGCAAGAAACGCTGGGTGAGTCTGTACAAACAGAGTTACAACTTGCACAGATTGAAATTGCAACACCTGTGTGCCAAACGCTTGCCGAAGTCCGTCAGGCTGTCGTCGAGTCACGTCGTAAGGTTATCGAAGCGGCTGCAACAACGGGACATTCTATTACCGCAGCCGGTACGCATCCCTTTGCACATTGGGATGAACAAGAGGTAACGCCCAAGAAGCGGTACCAGGAGCTTCTACAGGATTACCAGCAACTTGCTCGGGAGCAAATTATCTGTGGATGCCATGTGCATGTTGGGCTCAGAGATTGTGAGGCCGCAATTCCGGTTATGAACCGTGCACGTGTCTGGTTGACACCACTGCTGGCCTTAGCAGCCAACTCGCCATTCTGGTTAGGGGTTGACACTGGTTACGCCAGTTTTCGCACCCAGATCTGGGTGCGGTGGCCCATAGCTGGACCGCCGCAGGTTTTTACCTCGCGGGCCGAGTATGATGCGTTAGTACAAGCTCTGGTTACGACTGGCTGTGTTGAGGACGACACAAAACTCTACTGGGACATCCGGCTGCCCAGTCGGATCGACACAATCGAGTTTCGGGTGACCGATGTCTGTGCAACAGTGGACGAGGCAGTGATGATAGCTGGACTTGCACGCGCACTCGTCCGCACCTGTTATGAACAAGCGATACGCGACGAGTCTTTTTCTGCGGCCCGTCCTGAACTGCTGCGGGCTGCACACTGGCGAGCAGCTCGTTATGGTCTGGAAGATAAATTGATAGACATCAACAAAGAACAGGCCATTCCAGCCCACGATTTTATCAGGTCATTTCTGGAATTCGTGGGGCCAGCGCTACAGGCCAACGGAGACCTGCACGAAGTGTCTGATCTGGTTAATGAGACGCTACAACGCGGAAATGGGGCGATGCGCCAGCGTGAGGTCTATCAACGCACCAATAATCTTGTAGATGTTGTCGACTTTGTTGTTGCTGAGACACGTGCGGGGATATAGTATGTCTCCTGAGCAAGGCTGTCCGTAGGTCAGGTTTGTAAGGTCATCATGGCGGCATAGCATCTCACTAATGCCCCTGAACCCACCTGGATACAGGGAACAGATACACTCGATATGCTTGATAGCATGTTTGTCGGTGGGCGAAAAACCACAGCGTAGTGGCACGATTCGCTCACGGTCGGAGGACTCTAGCGCTTGAGCAGCATGCGCGATAGTAGCATCAGCGAGTGTGTAGTAGCAGCGCTCATTGTCGGAAAAATAGTACGTCGGTTCTTGTTCCTACCACTCTTTGGTTATTGAAAAGCCAAACACTACTCCTCTGGTGATATGAGCCTTACCCATTTTCTTTCGTAATACCTGGAACCCATCAGTTTGTTGTATGAGATTTACTCCATGGATGTATGCATCGAATACGACATACTCTGGCCGGGTTGTGTCATAACAAAAACACCTGTCTGTCTGGCATACTTTTTGCATAACGATGGGCAGTAGTCGCAACAAAAATCTGTACTTATAGGATAGATGTGCCACGTTTGCATACATGAAAGGATCGGCTCATGCTACCCATCGGTGATGACAATCGGCATCGTCAAAGCTGGCCCGTTGTGACAGCGGTTCTGGTCGTTATCAATGTATTGGTGTTTCTCTATCAGGCATCGTTAGGTCCGGCAATTCAGGGCTTCATCAATGACTGGGGTGTCGTCCCGGCGGACATTCTGGCTGGTGTGGGTTTTATGACACTGCTCACATCAATGTTTATGCACGGCGGATGGGCACACCTGATCGGTAATATGACCTTTCTGTGGATCTTTGGCGATAACATCGAAGATCGGCTGGGTCGTTGGAAATACTTGGCATTTTATCTGCTGACCGGTCTTGCTGCGAGTGCAACCCATATCCTGCTCAACCCTACTTCCACCATCCCAAGTGTTGGCGCTTCAGGAGCTATCTCGGGCATATTGGGAGCATACATTGTGTTGTTTGGCAGCAACCGTGTTCGTGTACTCATCGGGCGTGTTGTACAGACCGTGCCTGCCTGGACAATGCTGGGATTGTGGGCTTTACAACAGGGTGTGGCTACATTTGCCGCGATTGGCCAGACAGAGCAAACGAGTGGTGTGGCCTATGGTGCCCATCTGGGTGGGTTCATCGCGGGTGTCATTGGCGCATTTATTATCCGTGCAGCCATTCCGCAACAAAAGCGCAACAACCAACAGAGCGTCCCTGTAGTACGCCGATGATGTTCTGGCTGTGGAGAGATACATAGATTTTGTGTAATAAAGTACGTGAGAAAAATGAAAAAGCAATTTTGTCATTACCCTAAACTAAGTCTCTGGTTAATTGCCGTTCTGATTATCGTAGCTACATTGTTGATACCGGGATCAGTGACACACGCACAGTCGTCTGAGCCACAGAGTACACCAGAGTCGACAAGCGACTCAGGTTCGCAAAGTGGCTCATCAAGCTCGCAAAGTGGTTCAAGCGGTAGTCAAGCGTATACGTACAATGAGGCCTACTATGTGCTTGACCGGCTCAACGAGGGCCTACCGGCACCATCCAGCCTGCCCAACCTAGAGACACCTCAGGCGACAGTTGAACGATTTATCGCAGACTGTGAAACAAACAACTGCCAGGGTGCAGGCGCAACACTCAACCTTAATCTGATTGCGCCAGAAAATCAGGCTCAGAGTGCCCCCGATTTGGCACATAAGCTTCACTATGTTATGCGACAACAGCTGGCTATCAACTGGGGTAGTCTACCTGATCGCCCCGATGGTCAGGTGGATTCCACCAACACCAATGATCCGCTGGCTGGACAACCACAACGTAGCATATTATTGGGAACGATAACGCTCGATAGGCGTGATATCGACATTCGACTACAACGGGTCAGAGTCGGCGATACCCCACCTATCTGGGTGTTCTCATCACAAACCGTTGAGAATATCGAGCCGCTCTATGCGCGATATGGGCCAGGCTGGCTCGATCAACGTATGCCTGAGTGGGCGACAGTACGTGTACTGGGACAGGTAGTACTCTGGGAATGGATGGCGCTTCTTCTCCTCTTGATCGTCTCTGGTGTTGTGGGTATTATTGTGCGACGACTGATTCGCTTCAGCTTCTCGCGTGTGCGGCTCGCATGGCTACGAGAACTTGGGAGTACGTTGGCACTTCCCGCAGCGTTTGTGGTGAGTCTGACACTGTTCTATCTGGCAGTTCAATTTTTGCTCAGTTTGACTGGCCCGGTTAATCGGTTTATCAACCCGGCGCTGTTTATCGCAGTAATCGCATCTGTCACCTGGCTCGGAACGCGTGGGATTACATGGGTCTCCGAATATGTTGGTGTGCGCTACGCGAACAATCTTGAGAGCGATGATGAGACCCAGTCGCGCAAACTGCTGACCTATATCTCAGTAGCACGTCGTGTGCTTATTCTAATTGCGCTACTCGTTGGTGCGGGTGTGGCCCTTAGCCAGTTTGCTTCGTTACGGGTTGTTGGTTCGTCGCTTTTAGCCTCTGCTGCTGTGATGAGTGTGATTATTGGTATCGCGGCTCAGGCGGTGCTGGGTAACATTCTGGCAGGGTTACAGGTTGCAATTACACAGCCAGTTCGTATTGGTGATAATGTGTATTTTGAAGACCAGTGGGGCTATATCGAGCAGATTACCTACACATACATTACGATTCGTACATGGGATGAGCGCCGTGTCATTGTGCCACTTAAGTACTTCATCACCCATCCAGTCGAAAACTGGTCGCGTACATCTTCACATCTGATCAAACCTATTCATCTATATCTTGACTATCGTACTGATGTTGAACAGATACGTCAGAAGTTTGATGAGTTGTTGAGAAAGTCGGATGAGTGGGATGAAGAGATTGAGCCCAGTGTACAGGTAACGAACGTGTCTGAGGAAGCGATAGAGGTACGTGCGCTTTGTAGTGCGAAAGACCCATCAACTGCATGGAATCTCCACTGTCGCTTGCGCGAAGAGTTGGTGGCCTTTGTCCGCGATCTCGAAGACGGACGCTACTTGCCACGTCAGCGCTGGATATTGGAAGCACGTACACCAACAGCTACGACATCAAATAATCATCACTAGGGTAAGATTATGAGTTCTTTACGCAAACAACTGGTACAGTCCTTTGTGCAGACCGAGCGCTCGTTGGATATGGTGGGATTTCGCCTGAAGCAGCGTCTGGGATGGTTGGGTCCATTAATGATCCAACCCTACAATACCTATGGCAATCAACACTCGCTCTATGTGTATGGGCGTGTGCTTGAGGATAAGGGAATCTCTCTGGGAGACGAGAACAGTAGCGCGTGGTCGAACATGCTGAGTATCTACCGGCATTTTCAGAGCAGTGAAGTACCTGATGCAGCAGTGCAGGTGCGCTTTCGAGGTCAGACTTGGACACTGCATACCAACTACGAAGGCTTTTTTGAGGCGACACTCGATGTGTCTCATGCATTAGATGATGATCAATTGTGGCAGCAGGTAGAGCTAGAACTGCTGGCACCGAAGGTAGCTCAACAACAAGCTGTTTATGCAACCAGTAATGTTGTTGTCCCACCAACAACTGCTGAGTATGGTGTAATTAGTGATATCGATGATACGATTGTTCGTACTGGTGCAACGACACTATTCAAGCAGGCACGCATTATTCTTCTTAATAATGCGAACACACGGGTGCCTTTTCCTGGTGTAGCTGCTTTTTATAATGCGCTCCAGAAGGGCAATGGCAACACCTCTCAGAATCCGATTCTGTATGTGTCGAGTAGTGCATGGAACATGTATCGTTTGTTCGAGCGCTTTCTGGATGTTCATGGCCTACCGCAGGGTCCTTTGTTGCTACGCGACTTTGGGCTTGATCCTCAGAAATTTATTGACACAGGACATCAGGATTATAAATTAACACGCATTCGTCCCATTCTGAAGATGTACCCTGAGCTACCATTTATTCTGATTGGTGATAGTGGTCAAGAAGATGCAGATATTTATCGACAGGTTGTATATGAGTTTCCTGGAAGAATAAAAGCGATTTATATTCGTAACATTACGCCAGGAAGACAAAATGATAGAGTTCAGCGCATTGCTGAAGAGCTTCAGCGATCTCATAACGTCACTATGTCGTTGGTGAAAGATACGCTAGCTGCAGCCCAACACGCTGTAGGAAATGGCTTTATCAAACCAGATGTGTTGGAATATATTCGAAAGCATAAAGAACAAGACGAAATAGTAACGTAGCATAGAAAAAGAATGCAAATGAAAAAAGCCACTTGTTGTTACAACAAGTGGCTTTTCTTTAGCAAGGCTGTTTCTAGGAGGATGTGTTGTACACAGCCTATATGTATCAGAATAATATCGTGTTAGGAGGCGCGACGACCAAAGAAGAATGAAAGTACAAACAGTACCAAGAATACAAAGAAAAGGATTTGTGCGATACTGGATGCGGCACCAGCAATACCACCGAAACCAAGAACTGCTGCAACCAATGCGATAATTAGTAAAATAATACTCCACTTTAACATGATAAATTCCTTTCTTATATATGTTTTACCTCAAACGATTAGTGTACTTTCCTATATGCACAAACCATGCCAAATGCACATCTTTCATGAAAAGAAGTATATGCATTTTGAAAAAGGCGCTGTGCGCCAGGTTGGCACAGCTTGTGCATAAACAATAAGTATTGCTTTGTGATTAAGTGAAGGAAAACATTTTATTGTTCTGGGTTAGTACCTAAAAGGAGTAAATGATGGATAACAAAGACATCGTCAATGAGCTAAATGATTTGATCGAATTGTGCAAAGACGGCCAGAAGGGATACCAGCAGGCTGCCGAAAATGTTGATGATCAGGGTTACACTTCCATGTTCAACCGTTTTGCTAAAGAGCGTGGACAAACTGCTGCCGAACTTCAGCAAGAGGTTACTCGTTTGGGTAGCCAACCTGAAACAAGTGGTAGTGCCGCCGGTCAGTTGCATCGCACATGGCTCGACCTCAAATCAGCACTAGGGGTTTCTGATACGGCAGAGCGACGACAGCGGATTCTTGAAGAATGTGTTCGTGGTGAGACAGTTGCCAAGGAACGTTTTGAAGAAGCGTTGAAGAAGGGATTGCCAGCTAATGTTAAGGATACTGTAGAACGTCAGTATGAGCAGGTGACTGCATCCCTTCGTGAAATGAGTGACATGGCAGCCACCAGATAATATGTACACTAGTGACGGGGGGATGAGTATAGGACACATGTTATTTGTATGCCCCCGTCATTTCTCATAAAATCAGGGAAAAAGAAAGGTTTATCGTATCATGGCGACACAAAATGTGGCTGAAAACAAGGCACAAGAAGCTGCTGACCATCCATGGACAGAAGGTTTGGCGCGGGCTGGATATGCTGCGAAAGGTATTGTTTACGTTGTTATTGGTGTTCTCGCAACGCTAGCTGCTTTTGGGCCTGGTGGCGAAACAACCGACTCACAAGGTGCATTGCAAACCATTGCGTCACAGCCGTTTGGAAAGATTTTGTTAGGTATTGTTGGTGTTGGTCTTGTTGGCTATGTTCTCTGGCGTGTGGTTGAGGGTGTTGCTGACCCAAACGATAAAGGCTCAGATCCCAAAGGATTGTTGCAGCGTCTAGGCTACATTATCAGTGGGTTGGCGTATACTGGTCTAGCATTTACCGCGTTCAGCATTGTGCTCGGATCAGGGAGCGGCAATAGCAATTCGCGACAAGACTGGACAGCGCGTTTGCTTGAGCAGCCTTTTGGCCCATGGCTCGTTGGTCTGGTTGGTTGTGCTATTATCGGTGTAGGTCTGTGGCAGTTCTATGATGCTTACAAAGCCGATTTTCGTGAGAAACTTGATTCTAGTAAGATGAGCCAGGCAGAGAAAGAGTGGGTAACACGTATTGGACGAATTGGGCGTACTGCTCGTGGTATTACTTTTGGTATTATCGGTGGTTTTTTCATTCAAGCCGCGGTCCAGTACGATCCGAACGAAGCCAAAGGCCTGAGTGGGGCACTTTCAACACTTGCACAACAGCCTTTTGGACCATGGTTACTTGGTGCGGTAGCTATTGGTTTGACGGCGTATGGTATCTTTATGCTGTCACGTGCTCGCTATGAACAGATTCCGCGCTAAAGAGGTACCATGGAGCCTCAGCCTGATACGAATAAACCGCTGATGTCGATTGGATGGATTGTTGCAACGGACGAACGTGACGAGGCTGTACTTGCCATCTATCGACAAGCATGTCAGACATTACAGCAAACGCTTGAAGGGCAGTTTCCTCAGTTTCGATGGGAAATGCCCTTTATTTGTGATCGCCGTCATGCAAAGTTTGGTGCTTTGGAACCACTTCCACTACTGGAGCTTGGTGTTCAAGAAAAGCTTTCACACCATTGGGACTATGCGCTTGTGCTGGTATCCAATGAGTTGGTGCCTCGTTACCGTACCACCATCCTTGGGGTTCCATCATCAGCGCTGGAAGTTGCGATTATGTCGAGTGCCCGTCTTGCTACCGAACGACAAGCAGAGCAACTGGCGGCATTAGCACTTCATATGCTTGGCCATGTATGGGGGTTAGAACACGACTCGCTGGGCCCAATGGTAGTACCCGGAGAAGTCGACTCGCTTTGCCTTGCCCCTTTTTCCGCCCAGCAACAAACCGAAATTGTTGAGCGTCTGGAGGAAGTCGCTGATGCACGATTAGAGGAGCAACCGCATCGACTGGGCCGTTTTGCCTTTTACTGGCGTACCTTCTGGGCTGATCCACGTGGTATTGTTGAAGACATTTGGGGCTATGCGCCATGGAAGATGCCGCTTCAGATGGAGCGTTTAACGGCTGCCGCTGCTGTGTCGATTCTCGTCCTACTCCTAGCTGCTGAGGCGTGGGAAGTGGGTGTCAATGTTTCGCTCATAAGTCTGTTGCTCGGCGTTGGCGTGGCGACAATTGGATCAACCTTTTTTCTTTTTTTTGGTCAACATCTGGGCGATATTGCGCGTCATGTTGGCTGGCGTGAACAGTTGGTCCGTACACGTATTGTAGTGTTTAGTACATTGCTGCTTGGTATGGGTGCACTCTGGCTCATGTTATTTCTCTTTTCATTTATTGCGACCCTCTACATTCCCCAGTTTGTGCTCTCCAGATGGGTTGATGTGCCTATCGATATCTTCGCTCTGTTGCGCTACGCCGCCTTTCTGGCCACAGTTGGTGTTATTGCAGGGGCGCTTGGTGGCAACCTTGAGGAAGAAGACGAAATAAAAGCTACCCTTTTCTATGACGAAGAAACATAATCTTATCACTCAATAAAACGAAATTGGCGTCGCCAGATCAAGAGAACGATCAGAAATGCAATACTTGCGATAGCCATAAGGATTGCCCAGGCAGACACACTTGGCATGTCACCACGTAGCATGATGGTTTGAAATCCTATAACTGCATGCGTGAGTGGTATGAACTGACTGATAGTGCGCACAAAAGCATAAAAGTTTTCCAATGGGAGGAAAAAGCCACTAAAAAAGAGCGATATGAGCAGTATGAGCATTGACAACTGAATAGCCTGACTATCCGATGTTGAGAGTGCCGAGATAATAAATCCAATACCAAGCGATGCCACTGTAAAACAGATTAGGAAGAGGAAGAAAACGATCAGAGAACCCGAAAAAGGAATTTGTAGGGCTGTTGCAAGAATAATGAGCAGAACAGTTGAAATGATACAGATAAATAAGGTATACGCCAGATATTTACCAAGCAACACTTGTGTTAGCTGAATGGGTGCCACGCCATAGAACTCGATGGCGCCCAGCAACCGTTCGCGCACTAACGACAAGGCCCCCAGCGTGATTGCAATATGTTGTAGCACTAACGCGAGCACACCTGGCGCATAGAACACCATACTGTCAGGCGGTGTGCCAAAGAGATTGTAGTAGTCTCGCTGAAGGGGTGACACAATGGCTTCGACGGAGGCCGTACTGATCCACGCCGTGGCATCTTCTAATTCCTGAATGCGGCCCTGAGCAACATCAAGTTGGTCAATTTCTTGATCAAGTGTTTCATCCTGTAATGCCTGATCAATGGTCGTAAGATTTTGATAGAGGTCTAACAATTGTTGTTGGACCTGCCCAGCTTCGGAATTTTCGGCATCGAGCTGACTGGTGAGCAAAGGGCTGACTACGAGTACATCGGCAGCAGAACGTAGTGTGCGCACCGACTGCTCGAATTCCTCCGCACTAATCGAATCGACATCTTCGCGCAGGGAGACCAGCCGCTGCCGCATACTGGATAATTCATCATTGGCACGGGACGCCTCTTGCTGTAGTTGGCGTGTAGACTCGCGCAGAATCGCATTGTTAAGTTCGTTGACCTGCGCATAGCCAAGATACTGAATCCACTGCTCCATAAAAGGGTTTACTTCGTCGTAGTGAAATTCGACGAGTGCTCGCTCGCCACGTAGGACCCGTTCTTCCAGATCGGCAGGCAATATCTCGACCACATCAACATCGTGGGTGGTCAGACGAGCCATTGCAGCTTCCTCATCGGAGTCAATGCTGACCAGCGTAAAATTGGTTTCCATACTGCGGGTCAGTCGGTCAAGTTGTTCGGTGCCAAGCATGGCTGGTGGAACAACAAGTGCTGTCCGTAGTTCTGGCCGCTCTCCGCGATATCCCAGACCAAAGACCAACAGGATGAGTAGTGGGCCAAAGATAAGACTAAGCACCAGCCACGGCTGTCGGCGAATTTCATTAAATTCTTTACGAAAAAAGGCCAGCAATCGAATACCAAATTTATTGCTCACGCTCCTGCTCCTGTTCTATCAGCATCATAAAAATGTCATCAAAGGGAGGCTGATATTCTTCAATCTGCTCAACGGTAACACTCGGCTGGTCATCCAAATAACGAATTAAGTCTGGTAGGGCCTCAGCAGCGTGTGGCACGACAATATCGATTTTGCCGGGTGTGCGTGAACGACGAACATCGGTCACGAAGGGGGCTTGCCAGATCATATGCATAGCGCTGTGTATCTGTTGTAAGGGCACCGTCAACCGCACTACCTCACCGCCCAGTGCCCGTTTGCGTAGCCCTTCGGGTGTGTCGATATAGAGCAGTTGCCCCTCACGCATCACACCAACCAGATCGCAGTAGGCGGCCTCACCGACATATTGCGTTGTTACGAGCAAGGTACGCCCTTCATCGCGCAGATGGCGAAAATGGTCCCAGAACTTTCCGCGTAACAGTGGGTCGATACCAGCGGTCGGTTCGTCGGCCAGCAAAAGCATTGGGTTGTGGACCAGTGCACAGGCCAACTCCAGACGCCGTTTCATGCCACCAGAGAGTTGGGTCCCAAGTCGCTTGGTCGCATCGGCTAGTTCCACCAGTTCTAGCAGCATCGGTATGCGGTGACGACGTTCGGCCCGGCTCAAGCCATAGAGCGAGGCTACAAACTCGATGTTTTCTCGGACATTCAGGTTTGGGTACAGGACAAACTGTTGGGGCATGTAGCCAATACGCTCGCGCGTCCGCATGCTGAACCGTTGTGGTTCTTGCCCAAGCACCCGTAGTGTGCCGCTTTCTGGTTTGTACAGCCCGGCGACCAATCGAACGGTAGTGGTTTTTCCACAGCCACTGGGGCCAATCAGACCAAAAATGGCACCTTCGGGAAGCTCCATATGAAGATCGAACACCCCCGTATTTTCATCAAAGGTGCGGTACAGATTGTGCATTTCAACGGCGTTGGATGTTGATTCCATGGATTACCTCTCAAAGATTATCTTGTAGCTCAGTCAAATGCTCATGCAGCTGATCCAGGTAGTCAGCCAGTGATGTATCATCGATATCCAGATCGATAGGGACATTCATGTCCAGATCAACAGTAGTGCTAATGTTGACTGTTTCATCAACAGTAATTGGCACGGTTGCACGTATCGGGACATCTGTTTCTACCGGAATTGGCAGGGTATACAGACCAAAGGGTGTATTGAGCGGAATACTGATTTCGTCGTTGATCTGCACTGTTGTGCTGACTGGGATGGTCAAGTTTTGTTCGATAGGAACGGCAGCGCGTATCGGCACTGGTTGATTAAGCTGCAGATCGAGTGAAATAGTGTCGTCGCGAGCTGCGTCGATCTGATCTGCAAGGGTAACAACCTGTTGTTGAACGACTGCACGCGTCCGAAAGATAACAAATAGTTGGAAGACATGCAGCGCAAGCGATACAAGTAGTATGGCTATTCCTGTTCGTACTATCCAAAGCGGTAATGTATAGTGAGTTGAGCTTTTTTGCTGCATGGGTTGCTCCCTTGTATCTCTATTATTTTTGTGGTGTATGGGTATGCCTGCTCGTTTGCGGTGTCTTCGTAATGTGATGCATAGCTTGATGCAGTTCTTCTGGATTGAGCGTATTGTTGGTGTGGCTCTCTTTGGCCTCTTCTTCAGACTGTTGAGTTGCGTGTCCATATTTGATGAGCGCGACAAACACTACTCCACCAATGATATTACCGAGGGTTGTCCAGACCAGAAAGTACCCATAGTCAGCGAAGCTTACGCCCTGATTGGCGAAGACGGCAGCAAGCACCTCAATGGTCCCAACAATTGAATGGTGCAAGTGGCTGAGGCGCCAATGGCGGTGGTTACAAGCCAAACGATTAAGATCTGGCTGATAGTATCCCGACTTGCAGTGACCAGCCAGGATAGCAGACCCATCATCCAGCCAGCCAGCATGCCACTCATCAGAATAACCCACCACACATGGTCAACCAATGGCCGAGCAATGCTACCAAAGACGGTTGGCTCGATGATATCGAGTGCAGGGCCAATATGCACCAGCATCAAGGCAAACAGGGCACCACCAACGATATTGGACCCAAAGATAAGTGCCCAGAGGCGTGCCAGCGATGACAGGGGTGCACGGCCATTCAGAATTGGTAACACGGCAAGTGTTGTGTGTTCGGTGAAAAGCTCTGAGCGACCGAGGATGACAAAGATAAAGCCAATGGAATACATGTTGGCCACGAGAATACGCACAATTGGTTCCGCGAATACTCCGTTGACCAGCGTATACATGACGGCCATGAGCAGCAAGCTAAACCCCACTTCAAGACCTGCTGAAAAGCCGGAGATAAGCAGCCCTCTTGTCGGACGATTGAGTTGACCGACTTCTTCTTTTACCTGCTGATCTAAGATTTCGTGATATGACTTTTTCGGATCTTCAGATGCAGTACGCAGAGCAAACATGATTATCCTCGTTTCTTGCCTAAACGATTGACATAACAAGAGGTCCAGAAACCTAGGTTTCCTGAACCTCTGTTGTAGTGTATCTGAGCTATATGCGAAGTATTAGTCGATCTGCATTTGGATGGTTCGCTCTTGATCTTCCAATGCGCGACCAAAAATCGCAAGTGTTGGCGCCCACAACCCAATGAAGATACCTAAGCGTTCTGCCTGATCGAGGTTGTCTTCTCGACGGGTGAACCACGCAACAATACTCAGAATGATCGAAGCCATAGCAGCAATATACGCCATATCAGATGTTACGTTGAGCTGATGTAACCCTTTGATCACAAGGTCCTCCATTTACTGTATATGCTTATAACTTCTTACAATACGCATTTTGTTGCAAATCGTATGCCAATTACAGCACTTCTTTTGGGTTGTTTTTCTACACCTGAGGATGGAATTTGGTATGGTTTCTGCATAGAGGTAGAGGGCAACAAAAACCTATTTGTGGAAAATTCTTATATGACTGACTCACCACTAGAGCCAAATGGCAGCCATAGTACTGTTCGCATGAGTGGATGGCGTAATGTTTCACTTAGACAAATAGCGTTAGGAACGATGATTATTGTGGGTATGTTTCTGGCGTTCTGGCTCATTATTGCACTACGCTATGTCTTTGTATTACTGTTTCTAGGGATTGTAGTTGCTACTGCGCTCATACCAGCCATGGAGTGGTTTCGTGAGCGAGGAGTTCCACGTACTGTTGCAGCACTCATCATTTACACTGTTCTCCTGGCTGCGTCTGGAACAATCATTTCGCTCTTGTTGCCGTCATTCACCAGCCAGATGGAGCAGGCATTACAAGAGTTACCCACGAGATATAGTGAAGTACGCGAGACATTATTAGCGTTTCCTTTCATGGAAGGTGTGGTAGCACAAATGCCTGCTGATCCTTTCGTGTTGGCGTTTGACAATAACAACTTTGGGCTGCTTGTGACAACCTGGGTGCCTTCGTTTTGGCAGAGTTTTGTCCTTATCTTACTGATTGGCTTACTCAGCTACTACTGGCTTTACTATCGCACCCTCACCATCCAATCTCTGGCTATGTTGTTTCCACTCAATTGGCGTGCTGAGGCGCTCAACATATGGAACTCTATCGAAACACAAATTGGCGCTTTTGTGCGTGGTCTGGCCATACTCTGTTTTACCATTGCAAGTTTGTCTGCTGTTGGTTACACGCTCATAGGATTGCCTTTTGCATTGCCATTAGCGCTTATTGCTGGGCTTCTAGAAGTAATTCCTTATGTCGGGCCATTCTTGGCGCTCCTGCTAGCTGGATTGGTTGGTTTAAGTGTTTCGCCAAGCATGGCATTGCAAGCTATTGCTATTGCATTGGTCATCCAGTTCCTTGAAAGTACGATTGTAGTTCCACGTGTTATGGATCGTGCGGTTGGTGTGCGACCGGTGGTTACCTTGCTGGCTCTAGCCATCTTTAGTGAAATCTTTGGCCTTCTAGGAGCCTTGCTGGCTGTTCCGCTTGCCGCTGTTTTGCAAATACTCCTTGGTCGATTTGTACTCAAGGACCCTGATGTGGCCAATCTGGAGATAGGAGGGAGAGGTCAGTTGGCTTTGTTGCGCTATCACGCCCAAGAATTGGTACAGGACATGCGTCAGCGTATACGTGTGAAATCGGAGGAGCCGACTGCAAAGCAGGACTCACCAGAAGAAGAACTAGAAATGATTATACGCGAGCTTGATGTTCATCTGGCAAGGGCACAGGAGCAACCACAGTGAAGCGTTTTATCCTCATTGTATTAACTATTATGGCGACACTGCTGGGCTTCTTAGTTCTCTGGACTTTTGGTCCAGCCCTGGCGCTTTTTGGCGGTTCACTTGCTATAGCTGCTGCTCTCCGACCAGCTGTTCAGCAACTTGAAACGGTTCCTTTCGTTGGACGAGGCTTCGCTATTGTTTTGTGTTACGTTTTGTGTCTTGCTGTGTTGGTCACTGTAAACAGTATTTATGTTATTAATGTCAGTACAGAGGGGCAGAATATGCTTGCCCAGTTAACAACACTATATAGCACAATCCGTGAGACCTGGCAGGACGGTACCCCGCTACAGCAAATAGTTGTGGAAAACGTTCCTGATATTACAAGTACATCGTTCATACAGGAAGCGCAATTTGTTTTGCCTTTTGTTGGAACCTTTGTCGGTGGGATCATTGGAAATATCATTCTTTTGCTAGCTATGTTGAGCTTGACGTATTACTGGCTGGTAGATGCAACCTATTTTGAGCGACTGTGGTTATCGTTGCTTCCTGTGACTGCCCGCGCACATGCACGTAGTGTGTGGCGCCAGGCAGAAGCGTTGGTTGGAACATATATCCGCACAATGATTAAGGTTATCGCCGCTGCCAGTGTGTTTCTCTTTGTCTTCTACACACTGTTACAATTACCATTTCCTTTTATATTGGCATTCATTGGTGGCATAGCATATTTGATTCCACGTTTAGGACCAATTATTGCACTACTCCCCGCAGTGGTAGTCGCCCTTACTGTTTCCCCATTGCACGCAGTGTTAACGCTTAGTGGTGGTATTGCTATTACGGTGCTGGTTGGTCGCCTTGCTGACTGGTCAATGCGAAAAGAGTTGTTCCAAATTAATCCACTTTTGCAAGTTCTAGTGCTGATTGTTCTGGTCGAGCTTGGAGGATTGGGGGCTATGTTCTTTGCTCCACCACTGGCTGCATTCATTCAGGTGGTGTATTCAACTATCCTTTTGACACAGACAGAACCATCACAGACTGATGAACTTGGAGAACTCCGTGTTCGGTTAGAACAAATTCGTGCACGAGTTGAGCCAGACAATCTTGAGTTGCTCAGTGTGATAGAGCGGGGCGAACAAATTCTGCAAGAAACGCATCAGACATTACGATCACAGACATCTTAGCAATTAGAAAGGGGATAGAGTCACTCCATGAGCATATGGTTTTGGTGGATTATATTACTACTCGCGGTATGGGCTGCTCACTGGGGAGCCGATCAACTAGCGGAACCGCTTCAGAAAATTCGTGAACAATGGGGCTTATCGGCTGCTGCAGGTGGGGTGCTCATTGCCATTGCGACAGCTAGCCCCGAAGTCAGTACCAACACCGCAAGCGCTCTACAGGACGCCACAGATATTGGTGTGGGGAATTTACTTGGCTCCAATATCATATCGGTTCCGGCAATTGTAACAGTTGCCTATTTGGCCACCTGGATGAAAACCAGAACACAGGGCCGCCCATTATCGCAACCATCAACACATACGCTCGTTGTTGATGAATTGGCAAACCCTATCCAGTCATATCCGTACATTATTATCATTATTTTAGTAGGTATTTTGACGCTTCCTGCTCCATGGCGCGGTCTTCAGCCCATCGATGGTGTGATTATGTTGATAGCCTATATTGCTTATGCAGGACAGGCGATTCTGCGAGGCCGGACAGGTGTCCAGACTGTGTCGTGGTCTCGCCGGGAAGTCGTGCGCGCTATTGGTGGCGTTCTTGCGCTGGTTGTTGCAGCCTATTTTACTGTGCGTGCTACGGAGCAGATCGTGGTGGCTTTGGGTATCTCAGAGGTTATTGGCGGTCTGTTTATTACTGCTACAATGAGCATTGTCCCCGAGGTCTTTGCAACGTGGAGTATCGCCCGCAGCGGACAGGTGACATCGGCCACAACCAGTGTTATTGCCGATAACTCCGTTACCATGACCCTGGCGTTTTTGCCACTGGCGCTCGTTTCTACACCTATTCAGGATTTCCAACTCTTCTGGGTTAATTTGCTGTTTGTTGGATTATTGGCAATTGCGTATGCTGCTGCGATTCGTATTAATCGTGGTGAGCGTGGCTTTGGTTTTGGCGAGATTATTCTGTTGAACAGCATCTATATTGTCTATATCCTGATAATGCTGTTGGTTGTGCTGTAACGTAATCAGTACAATATCCACGACACAATTACCCCTTTATTTCTCGACCATGCTGCTCCACAGACATTGAAGACCTGCATAGGCCAGAATACGAATTTCGGCTTTACTTCAGCCCAAAGTTGAGCAGAATAGTGTGGTTGTTTTGTGCAGAGAGGGTGTAACTGGACGAGGGTTAAGCTGTACAGTGCAGAGATAAGAGACACCCCTCGATATAGTAAAGCTCTACCAGAAGTTTCCCTGCCACAAACATTTTTATACTTAAAAATATATACACAATTATAAAGATGTGGTATAATTTGGACATTGATTGAGACGTTGACGGAGGTGCTATGTTGCAGAAGAGAAGTCGCGTAACCAATTCATCACCCTACATTTCTATCACTCATTCCATCATTACACCTTTTGCCCTACAATCTACTATCACGGTACTTGCCCTGCTCTAGCTGCGTTGCATCTCTGCGGTTCGTTGTTGGAGGTCTTGCTTTGTTGAAGGAGTTGTACTGCTATGGAGAATTTTATCCGCCTCGTTGTCCGCGTTAGTTGGCTTAGTGTCCGTAAGTAGTAGTATCGGTGCCCTGGCACACCCATCCTCATCGCCTGCCACGCCGCCCAATCCAGCGGAACCGGCGCCCGCACCGCTTCCACCAGCAACCCTGCCCTTTATTTCCAATGTTGGTCAGGCTGATGCTATGGTTCGTTTTCAATCGTATGCCTATGATGGGACGCTGTTTTTTACACCCGAAGAAATTGTGATGAGTTTGCCGACGCCTGAGCAGCAACAGGCACTTCGTCATACCGACTTCACTACTGCGCCTCCTGACGCACTCGCCGAAGTGGAAGCGGTGCTGTCAGCGCCTGCGGATGTTGTCCGCTTGCGTTTTGTGGCTGCGAACCCGGACCGACAGCTTACCGCCGGGACTCGGCAGCCGGGGGTGATGAACTATTTGATTGGCAATGATGAGACGCAGTGGGTGACGGATGTCCCGATTTACAATGGCATCGTCTATGAGGACCTGTATAGTGGCATTGATGTGCACTATGATGGGGCGACGGGTCAGCTCAAGAGCACCTATATCGTCGCACCAGGGGTGGACCCAAGCCAGATTCGCTGGGCCTATGAGGGGGTGCAACAGACCCGCATTGATGCTGGGGGCAACCTACTGATGCATCTTGCTCAACCCAAAGACCGTTCTGATGCCGAACAGGTGTTGACCGAAGACGCCCCGATTGCCTGGCAGGAGGTGGTCGGACAGCAGGTGCCTGTGACCGTGCGCTACCAACTGCATGATGATGGCAGTATTGGCTTTGTGGTGGGGCGCTACAACCCGGCCCTCCCGCTGATTATCGATCCGGTGCTGCGCTATAGCACGTATCTGGGTGGTGGGGGACGAGATTTAGGGAATGGGGTTGCGGTTGATCCGGCGGGGAACACCTATGTCGCAGGCTCTACGTTGTCCTCTGATTTTCCCCGCGAAGATCCCTATGATGATAGTCTGGGTGGATCTCAGGATGGCTTTGTCACCAAATTTGATGCTCAGGGGAATCTGGTCTATAGTACCTTTCTCGGTGGTAGTGGCATAGACTCAATTAGCGCACTGGCCGTCAATGCCAGTGGTGAGGCTTATGTGACCGGAAGCACCAGTAATGATACCTTTCCCGCGCCAAGCTCTTTGTATCCTTTTGGCGGCGGCCTGCGGGATGGCTTTGTGACCAAACTGAATGCCGCTGGCAACGATCTGGTCTATAGTACCTTGCTGGGTGGTGCCGAGGCTGATTACAGTTTGGGGATTGCGCTTGACCCAAGTGATGCGGCGGTGGTAGTTGGCTATACCTTTTCGAGTGATTTTCCTCGTGTTAGTCCACTTTAACCTACCTGTAATGATTGTAGTAGCTTCTCAGAGGCTTTTGTGTCCAAAATTAATGCTACCGGATCGAGTGTGGTCTATAGCACGTATCTGGGTGATGATGGCGCTGAAAGAGCATGGGCGGTGGCAGTGGGCGGTGATGGCACCGCCTATGTGACGGGACAAACCTCTTCAGACGAATTCCCCCGTGTCAATGCCTATGATAGCACCTATAATGGTGGAGATGATGCCTTTGTGACCGTCGTGAGTGCCGATGGTAGCACTCTGCTTTATAGTACCTATCTCGGTGGAGACGAAAACGAAACGGGCTTTGGGATAGCCGTCGATGCCAATGACACGGTGTATGTAACGGGGAGAACTGTTAGTATTGACTTCCCAACAGAGCAACCGTTTCAGGATGAGTCTGCAAGCAATCAACCGCTTAGTGATGCCTTTGTGACGGCACTGGCGCCTGGTGGTGGCAGTTTGGTTTATAGTACCTTTTTGGGTGGTGATGGAGTAGATTGGGGTACTGGGATTGCGGTTGACGCCACCGGACATGCGTCCGTAATAGGATATACCTCCTCCACGGATTTTCCTACGGTGCCGGTACTGAAGCCCTTACAGGCCGACTTTGGCGGGGTGGTGGATGCTTTTGTCACCACCTTTCACCCCAATGGCAGGACAGTGATGCAGAGTACCTATCTCGGTGGTGCTGGGTATGATATTGCCAATGCGGTCGCTATTGGTCGTACAGTACGCCCCGCACCAGACCCGGATCAGACGGAGACCCTGATCGATGGCATAGTGCATATAGCTGGCACAGCTCGATCAACGGACTTCCCTACTGTAAACCCCTCGCAACGCGACAATGCTGGCGGAGATGATGCCTTTATGAGCACGCTCACGCCCTACCCGCATGGCACGACGAGTTACTATATTGGCAATACGTCTCAATCTGCAATGTACGATCTTGGTTGTGCGCGTGGCATTACTGATTCGCTTTATCCCGGTGCCGATGATAGTCTGGTAGCATTGTTTTTTGGCAGACCGGCAAGCAGTGCCGAATTAGGCGCAGGCAATTTTGGCACCCGTCTGCTCAACAATAATTTCATAACGACCGTGCTAATAGCCGAAGCAGCGCAGGCATTTGGCCAGGGGTACTGGGAGTGCTCACCAGATACCTACGAATTGACGTTGGCGGTGAGCACCAGCAACTTTACGCTATCCACAGGCGACGATAATGTGGTTACTTTTGAACATGGTGCAGCGTGGGCCACGATGATTAATGCTATCAATGACTGGCTGGAAACAAACGACTATGGTAATCGTGTTCGGGCGGTCGGGGGCAATGATATCGAGATTGCCTGGAACACGCCAGAAGCCAGTCGTGCCTGGGTCGATGGCTATGTGTCGGAAGCGCTCTGGTCCATGTACAACCTGGGCGATGCCCAGGCCTGCCCTCCCGTTGGAGGCCCGACCTGTGATAATGGCTGGTCCGTCGAAGATGTCTGGTATGTCTCCTATGGAGCAACTCGTGTCCGAGCCGTTCCCCAGATCTATGTCACGGATGGTATCCAGGCCCAGCAATGGTATGAACTTGCGGTGTATTCCAGCGAAGTCCAAGACGAAAAGATGTTTTTTGAGGGCGTTCTAACCCAATATCAAGCCTGTCGTGACCGAGGTGATTATTATCTTGATGGAGTCTACAATCCCGCCTCCGTCTGCCGTAGTGGTGATCTCGCCCCTGAGCAGGCCTGGGTCTCGCTCTGGGATCTGCTGAATGACGATCCTCGTACCGAACAGGAATTACGCTGGTCCACCGATGTGCGTTGGGATTATTTTATAGAGGAGTACTAATATGATAAACCAACTACGACACCTGGTATCAATGCAAGCCCTTTCCCGGAACATGTGTACGTGTATAGGTGTTGGCTTGCTCCTCATCCTGAGCGGATGTGGTGTTCGAGAAGCAACGACTACCCGTCCCAGTGATATGGTCTCTGGGGAAGGGGATCGTCCGGGACAAGCACCAACAATAGTCCAGACAACAGCGATTGTGCCTTCCCCATCGCCAACGCCCGACATTTATCTTCTCTATGGTGATGCGGGCTATATTCAAGGCTTGCGAGAAGAGCTTACCCGCACGGATCTCCCCAAAGAGGCGCGGGCAGCTCAACAGGCGCGGCTCGATCAAGCCAAATTCGAGGCGTCAGTACGAGCCACGGCTCAAGTCGGTCCCACCCCGGTCCGGCGCGGTCGACCACCTGAAACAGCAGGTGATATTACGCCTCCTCGGGGTATTCTAACCGGGTATAATGATATCTTTAAGCGAAACATTGATATTCGGAATGTCTGGCAGGATGAGGTTGATGGCATCTGGTGGCAAATCTATGCTGGAGCTATCGCTGCTGAACCGGACAAAGGGGTCGTGGTGGTAGTCAAGATGGAGGCAGATGGGACACCCATCCAGCGTTATGAAACACCTGAGCAGGTTGGTGCAGTTCGCATTATCGCCGAGCAGAGTGAACAACTCACGCTCGAAGCAGAGGATGGCACACTGTTTGTGTTTGATATTCCCAGTCGTGAGTTTGTGGAACCCTAGCTTCCGGAAGCTCGCTCAAACTCACACCCCGCTACTACATCGCACCAGGATGGGGGAGCGGGGTGTTCTTGATGACTGAGGTGGGGAGGTATAGAAAGGATTGGGTAGGAGCTTTCGGGAGCTAGCTCCCGAACAAGCCTGGGTCTCGCTCTGGGATTTGCTAAATGATGATCCCCGTACCCAGCAGGAGTTACGCTGGTCGACCGATGTCCGCTGGAATTATGGCATAGAGGAGTATTAATACTATGATGATCATCAGCCACATGTTACATCGATTAGACCATAAACGATGTCAGATAGGATTAGTCACGGTCATGATGTTGCTGCTAGCGGGCTGTGGAGTCCAGAAAGTCACCACTGGAATGGTCCAGCCTGCTGACCAAGTGCCAGAGGAAGCAGATATGGTCACGATGCCTGGAGCATACAATGATAGCGTTAATCCGGTGTCAATATCAACTGTGACACCCCAGATTACGCCCACTCCAACGTTAGACATCTATCGCGAATATGGTCGCTGGGATGAGATTACCCACTTCTGCGAAGAACTCCAACGAACCGACTTATCAGACGACACCCGCCATCGAGTAGAGACTAGGCTTGCACAAGCTGAGTTTGAAGCCGAACATAGAGCGACCGCTCAAGTCCTCCCGACGCCGGTCCGGCGTGGTCGACCCGCAGACGTACAGGAAGTCCGCCCGACCTCTACTCCTGGTATCTCGGATACTGCCTTCAATGGGATTAAGGGCATTCGCATTGCCAACGTTTGGACCGGTCCGGTAGACGAGATTTGGACCAAAATCCATGCCGGTTCAGAGGAAGCAGATCGGAGCCAGGGCCTACTCTACTTTCGTGCCATGGATCTGACTGAAACCCCCATAGAAGTAGAAGTCTATCGGACACCCACCCAAAACGGGATTGTGAAAATCATTGCCAAAGAGAACGAACAACTCACGCTCGAAGCAGAGGATGGTACCTTGTTTGTGTTCGATATTCCCAGCCGTGAGTTTGTGGAACCCTAGCTTCCGGAAGCTCGCTCGAACTCATCCCCCCCGCTACCGCATCGCACCAGGATGGGGGAGCGGGGTGTGCGTTTGAGTGAGGTGGGGAGGTATAGAAAGGATTGGGTGGTCGCTTCCGGGGAGCTAGTCGTGGTGGAGACCTGGCTCCCAAGCAGACTCACAGGGTGTTTCATCTGGTCAATCGTAACATCATAACAACCGCGCAAATAGCTAAAGTAGCACTCACGGTGCTTCTACGCGCATTTTTGAGTTAGTCGCTTGAACTGGCAGCTCACTGAACTTGGCAGAGCAATCGTAAAACTTCATGCTCCTTCTTTAGTGTGCAAGTCATCCCTCTTTCTTTGATTAT
>JBCDFA010000046.1:0-29997 GCA_039178835.1 Chloroflexota bacterium | reverse complement strand
GGTTCGCAAATCAGTCCCAACAGTTCCACCGTCGTCTATCGCGCCGATCAAGAGGTCGATAGTAAATTTGAACTCTATCGCGTCCCGCTGACCGGCGGCACCCCCACCAAACTCAACGGTCCAGTGGTAGCCGGAGGTGAGGTTTTTGGTACTTTCCAGATCGCCCCAGATAGTACATCGGTTATCTATCAGGCTGATCAGGATACCCTTGATATAACCGAAATCTATCGCGCTCCGCTGACTGGTGGCCCTGCTATCAAGCTGAATGCACCGCTCGTCGCATTGGGCGAAGTCGGAAACTACCGTATCAGTCCTGACAGTAGTGCGGTGGTGTATCAAGCTGACCAAGACACCAACGGCATTCGAGAACTTTACGTTGTTCCCCTCACAGGTGGCCCCGCTACGAAACTCAACCCGCCACTTGTTGCAGATGGTGATGTATTGAGTGGTTTTGAAATCAGTCCTGATAGCTCCGCCGTCATCTATCGTGCCGACCAGAACATTGATGAAGTTCAGGAACTCTACACGGTCCCGCTGACTGGTGGCCCTGCGACCAAACTCAATGGGGCACTCATTGGCACTGGCGATGTCTCCAGACTCGCCATCAGTCCTGATAGCTCCACCGTCGTCTATCGTGCCGACCAGAACATTGATGAAGTTCAGGAACTCTACACGGTCCCGCTGACCGGAGGACCGGTGACCAAACTCAACCAACCGCTCGTGGCAGGACGTGAGGTTAGGAGTTATCGTATCAGTCCCGATAGTAAAAGTGTGATCTATCTTGCCGACCAGGATACCAATGATGTACAAGAGCTTTATCGTGTTCCTATTGCAGGAGGTGTGGGCACAAAGCTGAATGGTGACATAACAATCGGAGGTAGTGTTGGATTCTACCTTATCAGCTCAGATAGCAATTGGGTCGTCTACGGCGCCGATCAGGATACGAATGATGTGTTTGAACTCTATGTCGCCGATGATGATGCGGCGACGGTCGGCTTTGCCAATACATCGATAAGCATCAAGGAGAACGCCGGTCCTGCCACCATTCCGATTGTCCTTGATCTACCATCGTTTATCCCCGTGACTGTCGAGTATAACGTCACAGGTGGCACCGCGACCAATGGGGCAGACTACACATTGGCCAATGGACAGATCAACATTGCGCCCGGCCAACCCGATGTCATGCTCGACATCTCGATTGTTGAGGACAACCGGATCGAGGGTGATGAGACCGTCGAAATCACGCTGAGTAATCCAACCAACGCTACCCTCCTCACGGACACGTTGACACTCACGATTGAGGATGCGCCCGGCAATCCGATCTATCTTCCGTTGATAACACGGTAGTGAGATGGGTTAGGCATACATGGTTATTGCCCATGTGTGCCTACCACGGCAGTATATACTCCGTGAATAGGTCTTCTATCATAGTGGCAATACCTGGAAAATGAAATAGAGGTAACAAGGTCACTGAACAAAACTTCAGTCAAGCACTCATGTATAGTAATTGGCTCAATTCGAAACCATTTCACCTTTCATCCGCTGCTAATGCCACTTTACACAGTTGTGTACTATCATCGTACGCAGAACATCTGTCACCTCTCCTTCACTGCTAACCAATATGATGAATCTATCACATTGTATTCTCTACATATGAAGGAGTGATTTATGACCACGGGTCGTCATACGCACACGCTCATTGGCGTGCTACTGTTTGTGTTGTTCGTCAGCACGCTCACACTAACATCTATTTATGCAGCACCTCGTAAACTTAGTATTCCAGAGCCAAATGGTGATAACATTAACGGCTATGAGATAACCTCAGACGGCGCACACGTCGTTTATCTCACCGATCACGAGACAGCTGAGAGACCTGAACTCTATCGTGTTTCTACTACTGAAGGAACTCCTATCAAACTCAATCCAGAGCTTGCTCCTGAGGGGCGGGTTAATTCTTTCAGACTTAGCCCCAATGGTGCCACCGTTGTCTATGTGGCCGACCTGGATGGAGATAGCAACGACGAATTTTATACTGTTCCACTTACTGGTGGAGCCTCTACCAACCTTAACCTTCCTCCTGATCAAGATGTTTCCACCTTTAGAATCAGCTCTGACAACAACACCATTGTTTACACCAGTTTTGATTTTTCTACTCGCGCTAGTGAGATCTACAGCCTCCCGATAACTGGAGGCACACCAACTAAACTCAATGGCCCTCTGGCTAACGGAGGAAGTGTGACAAGCTTCTTTAGCATCAGCCCCGATAGCAGCACCGTCGTCTATGTGGCCGATCAGGATACCGATGAAGTACAGGAACTTTATGCCGTACCCATCGGTGGTGGTGCTGTGACCAAACTCAATGGCTCTCTGATTGACGGAGGAAATGTTGCAAACTCCTTTACCATCAGTCCCAACAGCAACACTGTTGTGTATATGGCCGACCAGGATACCAACGACTTACGGGAGCTTTACAGTGTTCCGATCACTGGTGGGCCTCCCACAAAACTGAATTCAGAACTTGTTGACGATGTTTTATTGCATGATATTAGCTCAGATGGATCTACTGTCGTTTATACGGCTAGTACGAGTACCTCTATTGTTGATCTTTATAAAGCACCTATTACGGGAGGAACAGTAAGCCGACTCACCCAAGGATTTATCCGTTTTAGAGGTGTTAGTGACTTTGAGATCAGTTCAGATAGCACCTTTGTTGTTTACTCGGCGGATCGAGTTGAAGGCGGATTCAACCAACTCTTCTGGGTTTCCCTTGTCGACGATACATCCTTTGACTTTGGGGTACCTCGCGAAAGGTTTAGCGATGAAATCCTTGATTTCACGCTCAGTCCTGATGATGCCTCTGTTATCTATAGCTTTGGAGACCCCAGGGTTAGTCAAAGAGTACTTTTTCAAATACCTGTTGAAATAAATCCTGTAGAACGTTTCCTAAGTGAGAGTTTACAAGACGTCGACTCATTCGCTGTCAGCAATGATAGTGCTTCCGTAGTCTATGTTGCTAATCGAGATCTTGATTTTACAGAAGAAATCTATGTAGCAACCATACCTGTTATAGGATTTGTGACGGACTCCATGCGGATCGCTGAGGATGCTGGAGAAACAACCATTACCGTAGAACTGGATGCCCCAACCGATCAGCCTGTAAGCGTCGATTATGCGGTCACAGGCGGCACAGCAACTAATGGAGAAGACTACACTCTCACAGATGGTACACTTATTTTTCCAGCAAATCAAACAACGGAAACTTTTTCTATCAGCCTGATCGAAGATGCACAGATTGAGGGAGACGAAACGATAGAAATCACGTTGCGTAATCCCTCATATGCTACAGTATTGGAGGATACTCTCACCATTACAATTGAAGATACGACTTCCGGTGGGCCAGATAGTAATAATATCTATCTCCCTTTACTAATCCGCTAGTAACGACTCTCCAGCACATATGGCACTTGTAGCCACTGTGCTGGAACGTACCCACTCCAGGTGGTATACGTATGAAATTGACAAACACATTTTTGCACTGTCATCTTTAATATAAGGAGAGACCCCAATGACTCTGGGTTATCATACGCGCACACTGGTCGGTGTGTTGGGATTGGTTCTGTTGGTTGGTGCGCTCACCCTGCCCTCCGTATACGCTGCCACGACGAAATTAAGCACACCAAATCCCGTTGGGGATGATGTGCAAGCAGTTCAAATAACTCCGAACAGTCAGTATGTTGTCTATCTCGCCGATCATGAAACTGACAATCTATATGAACTGTATAGTGTTCCGATAGTTGGTGGCTCACCTGTTAAACTTAATGATAATCTCCGTCGTGATAGTGATGTAGGATTATTCTATAAAATGAGCCCTGATAGCAATTGGGTAGTCTATGCTACTGACCAGAACAGTGACAATTTGCAAGAACTGTACAGTGTGCCGATCACTGGTGGCTCCCCAACCAGACTTAACGGTCTCACAAACTCGGTGTTCAACTTCGCCATGAGTCCTGACAGCACATCAGTCGTTTACAATGAATTTCAGAACAATATGAGCGACTCGGGAGTGTATCGTGTGGCTATAACCGGTGGGACCCCGACCAGACTCAATGCCCCACTCGTCGATGGTGGGCAGGTTTTCAACTTCGCTATCAGCCCCAACGGGTCCTCAGTTGTTTATACTGCCGATCAGGATACCGATGGGGTGTTCGAACTCTACAGCGTCCCGATTAGCGGTGGCACCCCGACGAAATTGAATACACCTCTTCGATCCAGTGCAATCTTCAGCTTTGAGATCAGCCCCAATGGTGCCTTTGTTCTCTATCTTACCGATCAGGATGAAAATGACATAGATGAGCTGTACAGCGTCCCGATCACGGGCGGCACCCCCGTCAGACTCAATGGCCCTCTCACTCCTGGGGGAAGGATTCTTGGTGACATTCAAATCACTCCTGATAGCTCGTCAGTTGTCTATCGTGCTGATAAGGAGATCGATGACGTGTTTGAACTCTATCAGGTACCGATTACTGGTGGCGTCCCCCTCAAACTCAACCCGACCCTTCCTATAGGCAAAGCTGTCTTCACTTTTGACATCAGTCCAGATAGTGCTTCGGTCGTCTATATCGCTAATCAAGACACGAATGAGCGTATCGAACTCTACCGTGTGCCGATCACGGGCGGCGTCCCCATCAAACTCAGCGCTGATCCTATCCCTGACGGAGGTGTGGAATTCTTCGAAATTAGCCCCGACAGCACAACTGTTGTCTATCAGGCTGATCAGGAGACCGATGAGATATTCGAACTCTACAGCGTCCCGATTAGCGGTGGCACCCCCACCAAACTCAATGCTAATCTGGCGGACGGTGGTAATATTATCCCTTCATTTAGGATTAGCCCGGATAGTACATTCCTTGTTTATCAGGCTGATCAGGAGACCGATGAGACCGATGAACTTTATCGCGTTCCTCTGACTGGCGGCTCAGTAACGAAACTCAATGGCACCCTCGTAGACGGTGGCGAGGTCAGTTACTTCGATATCAGCCCCAACAGTGCATGGGTTACATATGTCGCTGATCAGGATACGGATGAGATTGACGAACTCTATGCTGCTGGCGATGGCAGGACCAGAGTCGGGTTTGCCACGTCTTCGGCTATCATTGGCGAGAATGCTGGTCCGGCGAATATCACCATCGTGCTCAGTGCACCTGCTCTTACCTCGGTAACAGTGGACTATGCTGTCACGGGTGGCACCGCGACCAACAGGGACGACTACATATTGGCGGATGGGCAACTGACCATCCCGCCGGGGCAGACGAGTACAACCCTCTCCATCCCTCTGATCGCTGATGACCAGATCGAGGACGATGAAACGATTGAGATCACGCTGAACAACCCCGTCAATGCCACCCTCCTCATGGATACCTTCACACTTACGATTGAGGATGCTCCCGGCAATCCGGTCTATCTTCCGTTGCTAGTTCGCTGATACCTCTCATACACTCCATCAGTGCGTGGTCATTCCATGCACTGATGGAGCATGATGATGTACCCACCGTATGGACCACATCAGTCTATCATTCTCACACTACGACTCGATGCGCCACCGCCTCAGTGACCAAAACGCCAGTCCTTCAGTGGCGAAACGCCCGATGTGGATCGGACCTTCCTGTGCTATAACCAACATGAGTCGGACATCATATTCTATGTTCTGTAGCATGAGTCGCGCTGGGGCAACCGATCAATGTGGCTGCCCACTGCAAAGTGTCACTCCCGCTTCAGGACCACGAATACACCACTAGTGCTATGTACCGGCTTGCTCTGTATCAATACTCTTAGAAGGAGTGATGTATGTCATCATATCATCGCATCTGGCGGCGGCTAGTCTTGCTAATCTTCAGCCTCCTGGTAGGCACCGTCCTGTTGCCCACCGCACACGCACACCCCACCACCCAGCAGGCTCCGAATTCGTTCACGAGTCTTATCTTCTCGCCTCAAATGAGTCCTGATGGTCAATTCATCGTCTATCAGGCAGTGAAAAACAACCCCAGTGATATCCGGACCCTCTACAGTGTCCCCATTACCGGTGGTCCCCCGATTGAACTCGATGGTCCTGCCATGAATTACACCTTTACAATCAGCCCGGATAGCACCACCGTGGTCTACTTTCCACTTACTAACTTCACAGCCCCCATAGAGCTCTACTCGATTCCCATTACTGGCGGCGCCCTCACCAAGCTCAATGCCTCACCTGTCCCTAATAGCTATGCCAGAGACGTATTTGCTATCAGTCCTGATAGTTCGACCGTGGTCCATCGCGCCATCCAAGATACCGGTGAGGTAAACGAGCTCTACGCTGTGCCAATCACTGGCGGCACCCCCACGAGACTCAATCCCGCGCCCGTTCCTGGTGGCGAAGTCAAATGGGGATTCACCCTCAGTCCTGATGGCACCACCGTGGTCTATGTCGCTGACCAGGAAACGGACAACATCGAGGAACTCTACGCCGTACCGATCAGCGGCGGTACGCCCACCAAACTCAGCAACCACTTGGTGGAGGGAACTGAGCAGGAAATTAAAATCTATCGTATCAGCCCGGATGGGACCACGGTCGTATACGTGACAGAGAATAACGACCTCTACCAAGTGCCCATTACCGGCGGCACCCCAAAACTTCTTGACAGCTCTGTCAATTGGCATGACATTCAATTCAGTCCCGATAGTTCTAATGTGGTGTATAGAGAAAACGAAAGAATGCGTCGTATTCCGCTAGAGTGGGGAGACGTATTCCATATACATCCCTACAATAGTGGCGGTTACTATGACTTGGTTGATTTCAGCATTAGCCCCGATAGTTCCCGTGTAGTATTTCGTACCCGTAACAGTAATGATAGACGGCACACGGAACTCCATAGTGCCACCGTTTCGCCTGGTGGTCCTGGTGGGCGACGCCTGGATCCATATGTTTCTACTGGCTTCCATGTCACTTCCTTTAAAATCAGTCCCGATAGTTCCACCGTCGTCTATACTGGAAGGCAAGAAACGGGCGGGGGTAGCGAACTCTACGCCGTACCGATCAGCGGTGGAGCCCGGATCAAACTCAATGCCCCGCTCGAAAATGGAAGTAATGTGTCTAGGACATTTATTAGTCCCGATGGTTCCACAGTGATCTACACTGTGTCTGATTCGGATCACATGAATGATATCTACGCAGTCCCCATAACAGGTGGAACCCCCACTCTACTCAATCCAACCAATGATACGGGGCATAATAGATTGATAAATGATCTCGCTATCACTCCTGATAGTACCACCGTGGTCTATAATTGGAGTCATCAGTCTGAACAGGGGCTCTACGCAATACCGATCACTGGTGGTACCCCTATCAGACTTGATTAGTCGTTACCCACAACCAACGGTGTCGACGAGGCGGGCAACTGCCTCGTCGACGAAATACGCTGTCCAAACAATACAAGGTGCGGGGACAACTCATGCACCCTCAGCTACATATTGGCCTTGTTTCATCTATCATGCCAATAAAGACACTGACGAAAAATACAAACTCTATACGACTCCTCTGATCGATGGTCCAGTTACCGAACTCAATGGATCGCCCACTGGCACTGGTGATGTTGCTAGGTCGGAAAACGACAGATTTTGCCAGCATCCTGATGATCCTGGATCTGCCATCGTGTATCTTCCTTTGATCATCCGCTAATGGATCGGATACAGCTCGCAGGTGTATGGACAAGCTGTATGCTTGCGAGCATTGTTTTATCCACACGCTGTATGCCTCCAACATGTCCCGCATATCATTCAATGCTCTGTGACTCTGCACCTCTGTATCTCTGTGTTAGAAAAAGGCAATGTCACTGATAAAATTGCATGTACACTTTTAATTACAAAATGTCATGTAAACTTGACACCAAGTAACAAAGTTGCTACAATCGTCATGTCAAGTTTACATGACATGGAATGAGGTGCGTTATGCTTCAGTGGCTTCGTAAAATTGATGCGTTCTTTGGCTTTCACAATGATGAATGGGCGCAGCATATTCATATGATTGCAAGGCGTAATGCTTATATCATAACCTGTGTACTAGCCTTATTGATTGGGGCTTATCAGTCGATGCAGACCCAGCGCCAAGAGGTACAATGGATCACGCTTGCTCTGGTATGTGTCTCATTACTTATCCTCTTTGTGCGACGAGTCCAACTGGGTAAGTTGACAGAGACAGATGAGCGGATAAAAATGTTAATGCATAAAGCCATTCTTTGGGCCTATCTTTTTCTTATCTTTACTCTCTTCATATATGCGAGTTATGGCTTTTGGGTTCTCAACGATGGTTTTAGTATGATCTTTTGGAGTGTTTGTTTTTGGGCTGGCCCCACAGTAATCCTGTTTGCTCGAACGATACGCAATACGGCAGATGGAAACATGGGGTACTGGCTTACCATTACTATACCAACGCTCATAATGACCGTTTTTCCCCTTAGTTTGATCGTCTGGGATGTTGTGAACAGCTTACTTCGAGGTGGGCCCTTGCCTGATATTGACAGCACACTCTTAATACTCGCTTTTTTTGCTCCCGTGATTGGTATCAACATCGTTTTTGTATTGGGTACATGGCGAAGTTGGCAGAATATGCGCGAGGAACGCCGTGGCGAGTGATGAAGTATGCAACCGCCTGTATGAGTTGCGCGCCCGCCATCGCTGGACGCAGCAGGATATGGCGATTAAGGTCGGCGTGACCCGCCAAACAATTATTGCCATCGAGAAGGGCCAGTATAACCCATCGATTGTGCTGGCTCTGAAAATCGCTCGAGCTTTGGAACTGCCTGTCGAAGAGGTCTTCTGGCTTAAGGATGAAAAATAGTTCTGCTATAGGCCATATTCAGCTTTGGGGCAAACAAACTGTTGTGCTGTACCCATACCAGATGTGTTACATGCCATTTGACCTAAGTATGCTGCTGATGCGTCCGTGCGAGACTATACACCAAAATCAGCGCACTACTATTCTGACAGGTACATGATGCTTTTTCATTAAACAGAATAGTAGCGTCACGCTATCAAAGTTACTTTGTCATTTTTTGAGTTGCTTCTCGCAATGCCACACGGTGATCTTTGTAGAAAGGATCGAGTGGGTAACAGCCCGATGAGAGGCCATTCCGTGGGCCGGTGGTGCATTCGCTGAACGTCCGGCAGATTGATCGATAGCGTAATGGCTTCCCAAACAATACATCTGCGGGAAGTTCAGGATATGAAAGCATCATACGTCCTAACCCAATAAAATCGACTTTTCCTGTCCGCACGTTGTGCTGGGCCACATATGGAAGCCAATCCTGAAGATAACTATAACCAGAACCAACTATCGCCAGATCAGGAAAAAACGCTTTGAGCTGTGCAACAACCTGTATTTGTCGTGCGACACCAACGAGTGGGTCTTCGGGGGGATGGTAGCCATCAGACGGAGGAAAAATGGCCGGGCGCTGGATGTGTGGATTGTAGTATGGACTACCAGCCGTGAGGCATACAAGTTGAATATCTAATTCACGAAGTACGTGCAAGAACGCAATGGGCTCACGCAGATCGGCTTCCAGAGGGTTTTCGGAATCTCCTCCAAAGGCATATGCATACTGTTCTGACCATGTTTCAGGAACCCCAACCTCATCAAATCCTGCGCGGAACGGTAGCATATCAAAGGCGCTCAACCGCACACCGATTTGCAACCCTGGGGCATCACGACGAATGCCATGAACAATCTCACGCAGAAAACGTGTGCGATTTACAAAGCTACCACCATAACGTCCAGGACGCTCGACAGCGGTGAGAAATTCGTGCCCCAGATAGCCATGACAATGTTTGATATCTACAAAATCAAAGCCGATTTCCTGGGCGTACACGGCTGCCTGAACAAAATCACTAATGAGTTCATCGATCTCGGTGTCGGTAAGAAGGGGATAATCGTCTGCAAGTTGGAATTTTTGATTGAGAAGTGGATGAGTGTAGACAATCTGTGGTTCCAGTTTCTTATCGTCGTTGGGCCGAGCAAAACGCCCTGAATGTGTCAACTGAAGGCCAATCAGCAAATCGTTGGTGCTACCATAGTGATTTGTATGTGTATCGACGAGTAGTTGTCGCAATTGACCGATATCAGCAGCGGTATGCTCTGTCAGCAGCAGTTGTCTGGGGCTGCCACGACCATCGTGCCGTACTGCTGTCGCTTCCCCGCCCCATATGAGTTTGGCACCACTCGCACCAAACCGTTGCCAGCGGCGTTGCGTCAACTCAGTTGGTCGACCATCACGTGTAGCATCCCACCCTTCCATCGGTAACACGGCAAAACGATTTCCGATCATACGATCACTGAGGCGGTATGGCTGCCCAAGCGTCTGGCCATTATCCAAATGTTCGTCGAAAGACAATTGAAGCCCGAGTTTGCGAATGTGGTCTGTAAACGCGTCCGCTGTTTTAATCGATGCAAGGCGTTTGTAGCGAGAAAGGTTACTCATTATCATACTCCACTAGACAAACTCATCATACCCCAATCAATCAATCATTAGCTCACTTATGGTATGCAAGAAACTGTTCCAGCCGTTCGGCGATATCCTGAAGAACAACAAGATCGCTCAAAGGGCGTTGTGGTGATGCCGGATGTGGTGTGTCACTGCTGATCCAACCACCCAGTTTGAGAAACTGGGCTGCGCTGTGCTTGTAGGCCGGGACTGGTGACCGAAATGCAAAAAAACCGAGATACTGAAGCAGGTCGTTGAGGTGATAGAACGCAGAGTCGCCTTTTTCCCACAGAGAGTCACGGAGCGCAAATGCCTCTGGTGCAAATGTGGAGAGACCTAGAAGATAATCACTCCCATACATAACCATATCAATGGCAAGATCATTTCCCGTGTACATTTTAAAGTCGGGGCGTAGCTGGTCGCGCAATGCCAGACGTTGCCATTCAAGCTCACGATCAAGCGACGAATGTTTAATCCCAACGAGTTGAGGAATACACATTAGTTCGCGAAAGACTTCGATAGGATAAATCTGCCCAAACGGTGCAAACATCTCGCCCAACTCAAACGCTAATAGACGATCACAATCGGCAGCGACCAGTCGATACAGATCAATCAATTCAGCAGAGGACATGCGTTTGAGCGCGGAACACTGAAAGAGAATAGGGGTACCACCATGCTGTTGAATTTCTTCGACGACGTGCCGATAGAGCGTCAGCACATCACCATCCAAACCCTCGATAAATGCACCAGCTACAAACCCGCGTTCTCCTGCTATCTGCTGGGTCACCGCAAGAACCTGTTGCCGTTCCGCTGGGAAAAGCATATTGACATATCCTGTGTCCATATTCACGGCTGGCTGAAGACCTGCTATGACCGTGCGCTCCAGATGTTGTGCAAAGCCAGTGAAATCAACTTCACCATCATTAGTAAAGGGCATTAAGATAGCCGAAATACCTTCAATAGGTCTCTTGGTAACTATGCGATTACGAATAGTGAGAATATCTGTCGTGTCCACTGATTCCTACTTGAGCACAGTCAAAACAGATAACGGTATTCGTTAGTCTGAGGAGAAAAAGTGTAGATTTTACTTCGCTTCTGTTAATCTACAATGCTCACCATAATGCGATATATCATATATAATACGCTCGTATATGTCAAGAATCCATCTAAACCGTATACACAATCAAGATATTGATACTCTGTGCACACTACATTTGGTGTAAGATAGATATAGTCTGGATACTATGCTTCGGTATATAATAGAATGCTTGTGTATATAGATGCGAGGAAGCTCATGCAACCCATAAAAACTACCAGTCAGCGACGTTACCAGACCAAACAGGAAATGGTCTACCAAACCTTACGAGATGCCATCATGCGCTGTGAACTGATGCCAGGTCAGCGCCTTGTGATTGAGGACATTGCTAATCAACTCGAGGTCAGCCATATCCCAGTTCGCGAGGCCCTTCAGCTTCTCCAGTCAGAATATTTGGTCGCAAATGTCCCGCATATTGGTGCGACAGTTGCCCCCGTTTCCAGCGATTCGGTCATCGAGGTTTTCACGGTTATGGAAGGACTAGAGCTTGTTGCAGTTCGTATTGCGGCAACAAAACTCACGCCTGAGCATAGTGAGCGCCTCGAAACGATCCTTGCCAATATGGATGTTGCAGTGCAACAAAAGGAGCGCGAGGACTGGGCCAATCTCAATACCGATTTCCATAACTCAATTGCCCAGATGACACGCATGCCAATGCTTCAAGAAATGACTCATCGTGTGCTTGATCAATGGGATCGCATCCGACGCTACTACTTTGACAAGGTCCTATTGCATCGTTACGAACAATCCCAACAGGAGCACCATACCATCTTTACTGCTTTACGGGAACAAGATTATCCTCTGCTAGAGCAGACAGTCAAAGCACACAATCAAGGTGCACTTGCAGCCTATATGAAACATATTGAAGAGACCGATTCAGAATAAACTGCTGTAATTCTTATCATCTGTGGTATGTGACACACGCTCAACAGTGATGGTCAACGTCCATTTACGTACCATGTACGTAGTTAGTGTGGAATATCCATTACTGATACTATAGTTGAGGAGTGTTTCTCATGACTGAGCGTGAACTACAGTTGGGGGGAATGGCACCAGATTTTGAATTGCCTGCCGATAATGGCGAAATGGTCAAACTTTCAGATTTTCGTGGCAAGCGTGTTATTCTCTATTTTTACCCCAAAGATGATACCAGCGGATGTACAACACAGGCCTGTGGATTTCGTGATAACTACCCCCAGATCGAGGAGAAAAACGCCATTGTGCTGGGCATTAGCCCCGATGGTGTTGCATCACATCAGAAGTTCAAAACAAAGTACGATTTACCGTTTATCCTGCTTGCCGATGAAGAGCATCAGGTCGCCGAGGCCTATGGTGTATGGGGTGAGAAAAAAATGTACGGCAAGAGTTATATGGGGATCATTCGTAGCCATTTTCTTATCGACGAGGAAGGCCGCATCGCCGACTCACAGGTGAAGATTAGTCCCAAGGACAGTGTCGACAAGGCAATGGCAAAACTGGGTTAATAGACACATTCAACAGCAATAGATACAAGGACGACTGAGTCGACTCAATCGTCCTTGCAACTCGCCACTCAACTACCCATTGTTCGTGCGTGTCCTGCAAACGCGGTAATACTTGGTTGGACAAGACGGGCAAAGTCTTCATAGCTGACTCGCATTGTGTCAGTATGTGTGCCGGCCTGGAACACTATCGTCTCATCCTCTGCCAATTCTGGAGCTACATACACCGGTAAATCATACATGCGCCCAAACGGTGGCATAGCTCCTACTTCACAATCAGGAAATACCTTCGAAAGCTCCTCTTCCGTGGCTAGTCGGACTTCTTGTGCCCCAAGTAGATCACGCAACCTGGGTATATCTACTCGGTGTGAAGTCGGTAACACGAGCATAGACATGGTACCATCAACCATAACAATAACCACTTTTGCCATCTCTTTGTTTGAGATGTGTTCGCTGTTGGCTACATCTTGAGCAGTGAACGCAGCGCGGTGGTGCTGAAGTTCGAAGGGAACCTCAAAGTAATAAAGGTACGACATGAGTCGTTCTTTGCACATCATCGTGCGACCTCCCTTTACTAAGGTACTCTCGTACAACGGTAAACAGCAACCAAGGGACAAACGTACACAGTGTAGGTTAGTAGTGTTGGGTCGTGGTATGCAGACAACCATACCATTATTAACACAATAATTTGGGAAAAATATCTTCACGACATGTGATAAAGTGTCAACATTCAACGATCTACCAATAATGTTTTTGAAGTTTTACGGTGTGTAGATTGACGACAACGTATATCAACCCACACCCTGTTACACTGGTTCTGGAAAGCACAAACGTGAAGAGGACAAACAACAGAAACATAGCCAAAGAAGAGCACATTATGGAGCTTTAGGTTGCACGATAGGTTGCACGAATCGAGTAGTCTGAGATGACTGATTTTATGCTGGGTTCGGTCCACTAGACATATCAAGACCACGCAGGAACGGTACGAAGCAGAGGACGAGCCTTCCATGCATAACGTCCGGCTTAACTATTTAGAGAGGCATTGATACGTTGTACAGGGAACAATGATGGGCGAAAACTGACACAAGAGAATAAACTTGCTCTTACTGCCAGTCACAGTTTATCATCATACTGGGAAATAGTTTCTATGCTGATTTTGAGCAAGCACTTGCCTGTGTTTGATGACAAACAAAAACCGTAATGAATACTGAAGGAAACTACATGGAAACACCCATATTACCTTTTATCAATCCGGCCACTGGTGAACGTTTTGGTCAGCTTACGATGACCACCGCCGACGAGGTCGTCCAGGCATCTCAGGACATGCAAGCCGCCACCAAAATCTGGGGCCAGAAGCCCATTGAGGAGCGTGTGCGTATTCTGCACAAATTCCAGCAGGTTATGATCGACTCACTGGACGAAATTACAGATGTGTTGAATCAGGACTGTGGCAAAAGTCGCCAGGATGCCCTGATCGAAATATTTGTCACACTCGATATGCTCAAACAATACTGCAAACATGCGCCACGCTGGCTCCGTCGAGAAAAAGTGTCGCGTGGCTTATACCTCTTCAAGAATTGCTTTGTCGAGCATCGACCCTATGGTGTTGTGGCTGTCATCGCGCCCTGGAACTATCCACTAGCCCTATCCATGCCACCGACATTAGCCGCATTGCTTGCCGGCAACACAGTGCTGCTCAAGCCATCAGAAGTGACCGCCGCGTCTGGTCTCTTGATGGAACGCCTCTTCCAACGCGTCCCTGAGTTAGCACCGTTTGTGCGTGTGCTACACGGTGATGGGGCGGTTGGTGGGGCAATGGTTAATACCAACCCTGATTATATTTTTTTGACAGGATCAACACCAACTGGTCGGAAGGTGATGCAAGCCGCCGCTAATAATCTAACACCCGTAGCCTGCGAATTGGGCGGGAAAGATGCCATGATTGTATTGGAGGATGCCGACTTGCCTGATGCAGCTCGCTGGGGAGTATGGGGCGCTTTCTTCAACACTGGTCAGACGTGCATGTCGGTAGAGCGCGTTTATGTGGTTGAACAAGTCTATGATCGATTCGTAGAACTAGCTGTCGAGGAAGCCCGCAAACTGAAAATGGGGTATACACGCGACAAGGAAAGCCCTTTCTATCTTGGCCCTATCACCGATCCACGTCAGGTCAATATCATTCGCGATCATCTTGAGGATGCAACAGCCAAAGGTGCACGCATTCTGCTTGGTGGAGAAATCCGCGACATGTTTGTAGAACCGACCGTACTGGTCGATGTCGACCACGACATGCATGTCATGCAGGATGAAACATTTGGTCCTCTGATGCCTATTGTGAAAGTCAAAGATGCAGAGGAGGCAATCAGACTGGCAAACAATTCAAACTTTGGTCTGGGTGCTTCTATCTGGAGTGCCGATCTGAAACGCGCTCGCAACGTTGCCGGACAGATCGAAGCAGCATCAGTCATTATCAATGACACTATCGCGCAGTTTGCCGTACCCATGCTTCCTTTTGGTGGTATCAAACAGTCTGGCTATGGGCGTATCCATGGCAAAGAAGGGCTTATGCAGTTCACCCGCCCCTATGCCTATGTTGTCGGTGATCCACCACCATCCTGGGATATCGGCACCATTCTACGAGAGCCGGGCCACTACAAAGAGAGCGCAGCGCTGATACGTATGGCTTTTGGCGCCACACCTCAGCAACGCATTCAAGGGCTGATACAGGCAATACCAAAAACAAAGCAGAGTGGAAAACCAAACATACCAGCCGGTGTAGCACTCCCAGGCGCTATCCTCGGGCTAGCACTCACCTGGCGACTGCTCGGGTCACGCAAAAAACCGTAGACACAGTGCGGGCACCCACGAGGGGTGCCCGCACATCAGCGTTCCTCCTGAGTACCCTCGACATTCAGATAATAAATCTATCTATCAACGGAAGAAGAACTGCTGCACACCTTGCTCCAGATCGAGTGCCCACTGAGCCATCGGCGATTGCAACGCCCAGTGATTGAGTTGCTCAAGTTGCCCGCTCAACAACAACCAGCCAATGATAATCAGCATAGCACCACTGATCATACTGGTGCTGTGCAGGTGCAACGACGTAAAGCCGAGATTGAGCGATACCGCACGACCCCGCATAAATTTCCAGAAGCGCGATCCCTGCCCCAAACGGCTAAAGAACGTTGCGACGAGAATAAGTGGCATCCCAAGACCCAACGCATAGATAAACCACAAAATCGCACCTTGCACGACTGCCAGACCCTGTGTTGCTAACACAATGTCATAAGTGCACCAAGGATTGGCCCAATACATGCTGTCCAACCGAGAGCAAACGTTGCTCCATAAACATAGGATCCAGCAACACTGGCTGTAGGGCGATCTAGGATCTTGGCACCACTAAAGCCTTTACCAAGGAAGCTCAACACCCCAAAACCAACAATGAGCCAGCCACCAATGACAATAAGTTCTCTGAGATTGGCAAAGAGCAACTGGCTGAGTGCGGTTGAAGCAGCACCTAGCACCACCATCGTCGTTGCTAAACCAAGGAAGAACGAGACTGTCATGACCACTACACGCTCACGGCGAGCCTGGAAGGTAAACGCAAAGTATGCGGGTAAGATTGGCAAAGTACAGGGAGAAAGAAAGCTAAACAATCCTGCCAGAAATGCGGCAGGAGCAAGGATAAGTAAACCACCAGAGGTGGAGGCCACCGTCCCTGCAGCGCTACTGCCCCAGCCTAGAACAATCAACATGAGCACCAAAAGCAATGCTGCACCACCAATAAGGAGCGCACGCACTGGGATATAACGCTCTTTTGTTTGCTCAGGACTTGAAGAGGGCGAGGATGATATATCTTGGGTGGACATGAAACACTCCAATTGCTAGTGGATGTATGAATGGCGATCTGCAATCTATTATACACGCACAGTTCTTACATAAATCTTGTCGTTGTGTAAAAATTCTATGGCTTTGCTAAATCCGAAAACAATGCAACACGAGAACATCTTACCAGACATAAGTGACAGAGATTGTAAGATGACTAAGTACTTCACATTCTATCTTGAACACAGAGTTATGTTTGTAAGACAGCGTACATTCTACGAACGTGGCTTTGGCGTAACACCACGAATAATGTTATATAGAACCGCCTCTCTTACTCCTTTCACTGTAGCTCAGGTGTGTATAATACTCAACAAGTCAGACAGGCCGTTGTTTGCTCCTTTAGGGAGCTGATTTATTGAGAAACGTATCCAGAATAGATACGATATTATTTCATCTTTATATGATGAGGAGCATAGTATGTTACGTATGATTCTGCTTGGTGTAGGTACAGCCGTTCCCGATATTGACCGTGAAAATACCCATATGGTGTGGGAATCACCTGAAGGCTTATTGCTTATTGATGCAGGAGGAAGCACGTACCAGCGATTATTACGTGCTCATCTCGATCCGCTCAGACTACAGGGTATTTTTCTTACACATACCCATGCGGATCATCTGAACGGGCTACCAGTATTACTTTTCCAGCTATCACTGATGCAGTATCAAGGCCCATTACCCATTTATGGCGATGAACAGACCCTTCAGCACGCCCAGCGGATCATTAATGCATTTGAGTTGGAAAGCCATCAAGTTGCTGTTGACTGGATCACCGTTGGTGCTGATGAGGAGGTGGATCTTGGTCTTGAAAGCTATCGTCTGTATACTGCCGCAACAGTACACTCGCGGCCCTGCCTCGCACTGCGGTTTGAAAGTCGTACAGACGGGCGTGCACTCGTGTACTCGGCTGACACAGAGCCCTGCGAGTCGGTACAATCATTGGCACAGGGTGCTGCCATTCTGATCCACGAAGCGACAACCGCAGAGCCTTTCCCAAACCACACGACACCCTATCAAGCAGGTCAGGTAGCAGCACGTGCTGGAGCGGAGCAACTTGTACTGGTGCACTTCAGCCCACGGTGGACAATGAGCGTTGCAGAAGCGCTGGAATCGATACAAGCAAGTGGTTTTACAGGGCTCTCTGAAGTCGGAACTGAATTTGCAACATATACCCTCGAATCATAGTATTACACTCTTTTCGCGATACGCTTATCAGACCAGTGATCATATAAGTTGCTGATAGCTCACTCTGACGGTTATTTTGTGGTTGCCCTTTATTGGAAAATGTAGTAGAATTGCAACGCGGCTGTTAAGGCAGCACGTTGTAAAGAGGTTTTCCATGCACTTCTCATTGTAGCTTTGGTCCCATTCTCGCGGACGGCCTTAAGGAGGACCTGAATGGCTAGCAGAACCGATGAAATGGTACGGCATTTAAAAACAATGCAAATGAACACTCCCGATATAGAAGCTTCGGCTGTCGTGAGCGTCGATGGCCTTATTATGGCGTCTGCGCTTCCTGCTGATGTCGAGGAGGATCGTGTTTCCGCAATGAGCGCCGCTATGCTCTCGCTGGGTGAACGAATTGCTTCTGAACTCCGGCGTGGTCAACTTGACCAGGTGTTTGTTCGTGGTGAAAATGGCTTTGTGTTGCTTACTTCCATTGGGGAAGAGGCTGTTTTGACCGCACTTGCGCATAGCAAAGCAAAATTGGGGTTGGTGTTCCTCGATATGAAGCGGACCGCTAACGAACTCGTTAGACTGGTATGACCGTCTTCTCCTTTTGGGCTGTTCAAACAGGTCAGATGGTAATCATCTGGCCTTTTTGCTTTTAGCCGTACAGTTGCTGTTCGCGCCTCTTAAAGGTATAATAGAGGCGATTTGTATAGTGAAAATGTATATTCATGGATACGCGCACTCGGTTATCTAACCCGCTCCCACCAGCAACACGGGGTAATACGCGACGCCGTGAAGTAGAGCATGCCAATCTGAGTTGGCTCGATATCGCTCAACCAACATCGGCTGATGTTTCATATCTCCGTGAACGCTTCAAGTTCGACTCACTCCTGCTCGAAGATGTCCTTTCGACCATTCAACGACCAAAACTCGATATACGCTCGCAGGAAGAATATATCTTCGTAGTAGTACATATACCAAGCCTTGATCGTGATAATCGTGTGGTGCGAAGTGAGGTAAATGTGTTTGTTGGGCGTGACTTTGTTGTTACATTGCACGATAGCACGCTTAAACCGTTACGCCGTTTGTTTGCTGCATCAGCGACTGATGAACCAGCTCGAGCACAATTGCTTGGACATGGGCCAGGATATCTCCTCTATCGTATTATTGATGCACTGGTCAAGCAGTGTTTTCCTCTGATGTATCGTTCAGAAGAAGAGATCGATCAGCTTGATGTTCGTCTCTTTGAACAAAACACGCACCTAATGGCACGCGATTTAACAGATATTCAGCGTGATATCATTATGTTAGATTACGTCATCAGTCCTAACCAACCAGTGATTGAAGCTATTCAAAAGCTACAGGATAAGTTTTTACGGCTTGACATGTCACGTTATTTTGGCGATTGTGTTGATAGCATTGGACGTCTAAAAACAATGGTTGATCAACAGCAAACTGTGATAACCGTTATTAACGAAACCTATCGGAATGTTTTGATACAACAAACACACCAATTACTGAGAAAAGTTGTTTTTGCAACCATTGCAATCATTCCGTTTGTTCTTTTAGCAAGCCTAGTGGGACTCAACGTCGTATTGCCATTTGAAACACAACCATTGCTTTTCCCTGGCATACTGCTGATTGTGCTAGCTTTAACTCTTGGTATACTCTCATATGGGTACAATCGTCGCTGGTTCTAACATAACATCTCTTCGTATTCAAAAGGTATCAAATCCCAAAGTCACATCCTGATGGTTGATATCTTCTGTTATTCATATCAAAAGTGAGTTGTAGATTATGGAGCAAACGAACTTAACCAATCTCATTCGTAACATTCCTGATTTTCCTATTCCTGGTATCCAATTCAAAGATATCACAACACTTCTCTCAGATGGCCCCGCATTCCAACAAGTGATTAATACCTTTGCAGATCGTTACAAGGACCGTCAGATTGACGCTATCGTTGGTATTGAATCTCGGGGGTTTATTTTTAGCGCACCCATTGCATATACATTAGGAATTGGTTTGGTGCCTGTACGTAAACCAGGAAAACTACCTGCGGCAACCTATCAGATTGAGTACGAACTGGAATATGGTTCTAACCAGTTAGAAATACATCAAGATGCTTTACAATCTGGTACGCGTGTGCTTGTTGTAGACGATCTGCTCGCCACTGGGGGAACCATATCTGCAGCCTGTCAGCTGGTTGAAATGGCAGGTGGGTCCATTGAGGAAGTAGCATTTCTGGTTGAACTAGAGTTTCTGAAGGGTCGAGAGAAATTAGACAAGTATCCCATTTTCTCATTGATACAATACTAATCTCGATTTCGACTGTACACAAAGAGTAGGGTAGCAGCTACCCTACTCTTTGTTATGGCGAGGCTGGAGGGACTCGAACCCCCGACCATCTGCTTAGAAGGCAGGTGCTCTATCCACTGAGCTACAGCCCCCTACATCTTTTATACTATCTGTTCAACGTATCTCTGTCAAGTTATTTTTTTGAAGCAACGCTGGATTCGTTGTCAGACGTACTGAAGTATATCATTTTATACTGACAAGATAGCCAAAAATAGAAAACACAGAGCCTGTGTGTGTGGTCAAAACTCTGTGTACTCCCTATAGACACATGTTAGCGTCCAGATCGGCCAGTTGAATGTGCTGCAACAAACGGCAACAATGACATGTGTCGTGCACGTTTAATGGCAACAGTCAGTCGCCGCTGCATTTTGGCAGTCAGACCAGTACGACGACGCGGCAAAATTTTGCCTTGTGCAGTGACATATCGCTCAAGACGCTTTATATCTTTATAGTCTGGCACAATTCCCAAACGGGTAAATTCACAGACTTTCTTGCGTCGTTGGTATGGGCGATAACGTACACGAGGACCAGAAGATCGGCCAGGACTAGACATTTATGACTCCTTATTACATTACATCCTTAAGCGATAGACCCTCATCGCGAAGTGCTCGCACTAAGCCTTTTTTGCTAATCGTGCGAATCGCCTTAGCAGACAATTTGAGTGTAACCCATTGATCGATTTCTGGAACATACACACGATGGCGATGTACATTTGGACGAAAGACACGGTTGGTTTTTGGTGCCCGACGAGCCCAGTTACCGCCATGTCGGTGCTGGATGCTCCTACCATACATTGGTTTTCTACCTGTTAGATCGCATTTCCGCGACATGAAGTCCTCCCTGTGTCAATATAAACCACAGTTCAACATACATTTTATCTATTTGGTACTACACAAAAAAGAAACCCATGCTTAGACAATAATCACATACTATCCAGTTATGAGCCACAAGACCCCTATTATATCGGGGAAACGTCTTCAGCGCAAACGATCTTGCATTTACTCCCTTCATGTGTTTGTTAAATAGCAACACCTTTGGATAGTTTTGGCTTCCATCTAAGTCAAAGAGGTTGCTCATTGTGCAATAAAGAATCATTTTGTTCGTGTCTCTTTTGGGTGAGAACGCCGCTTCGCAGATGGCCGACGATCTCTTCTTGGTGAAGAGGAAGTATCATCAGAAATGAGTCCACGGCATTTGGGGCAGCGCGTGGGCTCATTAAGCAGTCCTTTTTCTGCATAATATTCCTGTTCCCCAGATGTAAAAATAAAACTTTCACCGCATTGTCGGCAAATAAGATTCATATGTGCATAGGGCATACAATATATCCTTACAAAAGGTAAGTGAAGAAATATACCCTGTGTATAATAGCACTATTTTGATACCTTTAGCACGTCAGCCGCAGCCACACAAAGTGAGCCAGTGTGTGTACACTGACTCACCTCTAAAATAGCTATGCAGGAAAGCGAGAAAATAGGTTATTCGACCGGATCTTTGTTAACGGCAAAGATACACTTTTCACATCCCATTCCCTGACAATCCGTTTGTTGGACATTGAAAGTATGTCCCCCTGTCACCCACGTCAAGGCTTCCTCAATAATACCCTGCGCCAAATAACCGGATGGTACCTCAGTACGTCGTCCCCAGCAAATTGGACATTGGTGAATAATGTAAATAAATTGTGATTTACGCTCTTCAACATGTGATGGCTGATCACTAAAACGATCAAATGTTTGTGCTACCGCGTTGAGTGCAATCTTCATCTTCATCGTCATCGGCATCAGCTTAAGTGCCAGATCAGCCATACCAAGAAGCGGTCCAAACTCTTTCAAACCAAGGTTGAAAGCATACCTGCCAGCCCGGAGTTCCATACCACGTGCGCCACGTGGACCATACATTGTGGTTGTTGCCTGGGAAATAGCTGACATGTCCGCGAATGGAAATTCGCGCTTTAGATTGCTCGATGGGTAGTTGTTGACGAGGTGGCGCGTACCAGCTAAATTCAGTAGCGCACTCACGCCATTGCGCCCCATCACATCTTCCAGGCTGAGTAGATAGAGACGCGCGATCAGATTTGGATAAAAGCGCGGCTCGTTTGGGCGCGCTGGATCATGTGTGTCGGCCATAACGTTATTCCTCATCGGTGGTACATCGCCCGATCACTAAAGGCAAAGAGTAAACTATATCACAAACAAATCCAATTACTGCACGCTTACTTGATCTGTCACACGACATAGCTTACATCGACCATATAATTCTAACACGTGTCCTTGAATTTCAAAATCTATATCAGCCAATGCTGATGATAACAGATCTTCGATATTACAGCCACTGATAATATACGTATCACCACATTCTTTACAAACAAGGTGGTGATAGTGTCCTGGTAACATACGCATATACGTATGTCCACTTTCATTACTCCAGATACGCTCAACCCATCCCTCTGATCGTAACCACTCCATTGTACGATAAATCGTCGGACGACTACAACTACCCTGTTGTCGCTCTAACTCCTCCACAATTGTTTCCGCCGTGAAAGGGATGCTCTTCTGGGCAATCCATTCTAATACCTTACGACGCGGAACTGTTGCACGCGCACCATTTGTTTGTAATGCACGTTCAACAGAACATAACCACTCGTCAGATGTTGGTATGTTGCGTTGATGGACATCTGCATGACGTACACGAAGCATTGTATCAGGAAGCTTTTCTGTACGTGAAGCCATCAGTTAACCCTATCACTAAAAAAACTTACAAAGCAAGTTGTCAGAATAGTTTGATTATTATGAGAGACAGAGGTACCAATACAAACATTGTTTACATGCAAGCAACAGGGAAAAAACTGTAAGTTTTTTGATATCCAACTCATCCTTACGTTATCAAAAATTTCCTATTGTTTTGCGATATTACACAACCAACAAATCCCAAAAGTATTATGCTTGTATCAGTGCGATATCGTATCATCAAACAAAAGGGCTGTCAACCGTTTCCTAATCGCATCATCGTGCGAGAAAAAGCACATCTGTTAGCATGCAATTTGAGCGAATTTATATTACTACTATACCACACCACGGTTCCATCTTTTAAAAAGTGCACACCTATTCAAAGTTGACAAAGACAAAAAGAATATACTGACCAGTAAGATGTGGACACCCGTACTGTATTCTGGCTTTCTCAGTGAGTGGAACAGAGTTATTCTGAAACTGATACTGAATAGTTCACTTGGCACCTCCAAGCCTCTCAGTATGAGTAAACTCTACCGATTCCACACCAGTACATCCTCAAGCGATTTCCGAGTGATATTGGGAACAACTGCGTCTTTTGCTGGCTTGCCGACTGGCAACAACAGAAATGCTTGCTCATTTTCTGGTCTTTTTAGAATAGTATGCAAAAATGCCATAGGGCTGGGGGTATGCGTAAGAGTGACTAAACCAGCATAATGGATTGCCGCAATAAGCATGCCTGTCGCAATACCAACCGACTCTGTGGTGTAATAAAACTTACTGGTCGAACCGTCTGGATTGTTACCATAACGTTGTCGAAAGACAACAATGAGAGCAGGCGCAATCTCAAGAAATTCTTTGTGCCAATCAGTACCAAGCGGTGCCAAATCAGCCAACCATTCCGACGTTGCCCGTGATTCGTAGAAGGTACGCTCTTCCTCTTCAGCTGCCATACGTATCTCATGTTTCAAGTCAGGATCGGTGACAACGGCAAAAGTCCAGGGTTGTTTATTTGCTCCGCTTGGTGCTGTGCTAGCTGTTGCTATGATCCATTCGATCATCTCTTTAGGCACTGGTTCATTAGAAAAAAACCGTACTGAGCGGCGACGATTCATATTCTGGTAAAACGTCTTTGCGCGAGACAGGCCTTCTTCATTGTCAACAGACATATAATCTAGTGGTAAAAAATCTGACATATCGAATTTCGCTCCTTTCAGGCGCCACGATCTGCTAAAAGCGCAAACGTACACAGCATTAAAGCCACCCGGCGTGTGCGTTCAGGTGTTTCGTTGGTAATTTCACATTGTGCAACAGCAAGCGTTTGTCCTTCATGCTCGACACGAGCAAACGCAGACAGTGTTCCAGTTGTAGCTGGGGCAAGGTAATTCATCTTGGCTTCGATAGTCGCGATTTTCTGTGTGGGGCGGGTACAACTATGGACGGCAATCGCCACCGCCGCATCAGCCAATGTATAGATGACTCCTCCATGGACCAATCCTTCTGCCTGATAGAGGGACTCGTGTATTTCGATCCATGTACGAGCACTCCCAACGCCATCAATACTTGCCTGCATACCGATGCTAGCGACAAAAGGACTGACGATTTCACGTTCTATGAGATACGCTAAATCCCAGCGATCTCCAGATGAAACAGGCAATTTGTACGACACATGAGGTTCCTAATATCTATTTTTACAAAAACAGGGAAAGATTACAACCACAATATCAGTACTATTTTAGCATGACAAGGTAGTATGGTATAGCATGCAACTGCCAAAAAACGCGTGGTATAATCCACAGTATGACAATACCATGGAGGCAATGTAATGACACGAGCATGGCGTGATTATGACTTTTTTCTGATTGGCTGTGTCATGGTTCTGACAGGTTTCAGTCTGACCATGGTTGCCAGTATTACTATTCCCGAATATCTTTCGCGCCATCTTATCAATCTCTCTGTTGGGACCGTGGCAATGCTACTGCTCACCGCGTTGGACTACCATGCTTTGCAAGCCTGGGCACGCCCACTCTATGTTCTAGGTGTGATTGTTCTAGGACTGGTTATGTTGGTGGGCAGCGTAAGCGGCGGTGCTCAAAGCTGGCTCAATCTGGGAATCCGCACCTTTCAGCCATCAGAGCCTGCCAAACTGCTCATCATTATTGCCCTTGCAGCATATTGGGCTCATTTTGAGCATAACAGTGGTACGTGGAAAATCCAATTGGGTGGACTCATTCTCGCCGGTATCCCAATTCTTTTTGTATTCCTTCAACCTGACTTTGGTACCGCGATGGTCTTTGTGACGATCTGGGCAGCCATGGCGTGGACAGCCGGTATCCGCTGGTGGCAGATTGCTTTGTTATTGTCAATAGCACTACCCACTGCGATATATGGTTGGACCAATATACTCGATCAGGAACAACAATCACGGCTGTTGGTCTTTCTTGATCCTGTTGGGATCGATCCGACCTTGCAAAATGAGGCCTGGGATATCACCAGGGCATTGGAAGCTGTTCAGCTAGGCGGAATCACAGGCCTAGGATGGGATCAGGGAGAAATTACGCAGGGCGGCTATATTGTGGGTATCTATACAGATTACATCTTTGCAGCAACAAGTGAAGAACTCGGCTTCATCGGCTCCGCTGGACTTATTCTCTTCCAATGCATCCTGATGTGGCGTGCACTCCATATCGCTCAATCAGCACGCGATATGTTTGGACGGTTGATTGCTGTTGGTGTCACAGGCTTTATCTTTTGTCATGTCATTGTGCATATTGGAATGAATATGAGCATCATGCCGGTAACTGGCATTCCTTTACCTTTCATATCTTATGGTGGAAGCTTTACGTTAACAACCCTTGCGGCCATTGGGTTACTCGAAAGTGTAGCCCTGCGGCGACGAAAGATTGCATTTGGATAAGCATGGCAGTGAAACAAAGAGCAGCCCTTATTTCAGTCGGCTCAACTATTGTTCTTGCTACATTGAAACTCATTTTTGCTGTTATCACAGGCAGTCTGGCAATCCTCGCCGAGGCCATCCAATCTGTGCTTGATCTGGCTGCTACCGGCATCACCTATCTCGTTGTCCGTATTGCCGACCTGCCCCCCGACGAGAACCATCATTATGGCTATGCGCGAGCCGAACATCTCGGGGCATTGGCACAGATGGTACTCATGATTATTACCGCAGTATGGGTTATCTCAGAGGCCTATCAACGTGTCTTTGGCCCAAGTGAAATACCAAACGTTGGCTTCTGGTCAATCAGTATTCTGGTTGTGTCACTTGTGGTTGACTGGTATCGTTCGCGAGTGCTCAAACGTGTGGCTGAACAGGAAAAGAGTCCGGCACTAGCGGCAGATGCGGCAAATTTCGCTAACGACATGCTCAGCGTGACCGTTGTACTGATCAGTCTTGGGCTGCTCATGATCCTCCAGCCGCTCGCACTCGTGCCTGTATGGGTTTTGGCCCGTCTTGATGCGTTTGCAGCCACCATTGTTGCAATTATTGCGCTTACCGTGGCATGGCGGCTGGGCAGTCAAGCTATTCGTGCCCTGATGGACGATGTGCCACCTGACCTGCATCGACATCTGGTGCAGAAGGTGAGCAATGTTCCTAACGTTATCCCTGAAAGCGTTCAGATGCGCACCCGTTTTGTCGGTACACAGCCATATGTCGAAGTCACTGTTGCCACACCACGTGGTTGCTCACTTGAGGAGGCCCATGCGCTTACGGAGTCGATTGAGTCCGTGGTGTGTGCAGAGTTAGACGGTGCCTATGTGATTGTACACGTTGAGCCAGCACGCACCCCCACCGAACCATACACCACTGCCGTTTATGCCGCTGCTCACAGTCTGGGCTTGAGTGTACATAACTTAGACGTGTATCAACTCAGTGATCGTGTACGTGTCGATATGGATCTTGAGCTACCAATGCATATGATGTTGGGTGAGGCCCACAAATGGTCAGAGGATCTGGAGGAAGCCATTCAAAAGGAGCTAGGAGACAACACCATCGTATTTGTCCATCTCGAACCACGGCGAGATCAGGTGCGCCCGGCAGTACACTATGGACCGTTGATGGATGAACTCAAAGCCATCATCCCGCAACTCTCCTATGCACAGGCTATCTCTCAATTTGATACCTTACTAACTGATGAAGGGATTATCGTGACTGTGCGCCACGCCTTTCCACCCACTATGCCACTGCGTGAGGTGCATACCCATATGGCAGATCTCGAAGCAGAGCTTCGGCAAATAATGCCAGGGCTGTTGCGTGTACAGATCGATCCTGAGCCGGTTGCTGAGAACGTTATTGAAATAGTTGGTGAGACAACAAAACTATGATATCTTCCATTCGTCATCTTTATATTCACATTCCTTTTTGTCATCGGCGGTGTTCATATTGCGATTTCAATACCTATGCGAACATGGAAGATCGGATGGAGGCATATGTTGATGCGCTGTGCACCGAGCTTGATATACGTCGACAATCGGTTGTGCTATCTGATGACGATCAACGGCGCGGAAGCACCCTTCTAACCAGCCCATTGAAACCACCTGTACAGCGTTCACACCTAGCACCAACCATCTTTCTGGGTGGCGGCACCCCAACCATGCTCTCGCTCGAACTCATGGAAAAAGTGTTGCAGACCGCCAACCGTATCATTCCACTCGATCAGGCAGAGGTGACCACCGAGGCCAACCCTGGTACCATACTTGGGCGCGATTATCTCCGGTCACTACGCGATATAGGTATCAATCGGCTCAGTATGGGCGTCCAGAGTCTGCACGACCCAACGCTCCGTGTACTTGGGCGCACTCACACTGCTGCAGAAGCACGTACCAGCTATGAAGATGCGAGGCGGGCCGGTTTCGAGCGTATCAATCTTGATTTTATTTTTGGCCTGCCTGGCCAGACAGTTGAGCAGTGGGACGAAACACTGCAAGACATCGTAACGTGGGGCGCTGACCATTTTTCGCTTTACTCCCTCATTCTGGAAGAAGAGACACCCCTTTACGCACAGGTGCTCAACGGTCATGTAACAGTTCCTGATGATGATACCGCTGGTGAAATGTATGAGTTGGCGATGCAGCGCTTTAGTGAGGCAGGATATGTCCATTATGAAATAAGCAATTGGGCCAGAGATCAGGTTGTACCGTCTAGCGAATCGCTCGCCCTGCCTGGCCAGGCATCGCATCATAATATGGCATATTGGTTCAATACCGACTACTTAGCCTGTGGTGCAGGGGCGCATGGGCATCTGTTTCCCCAGCGCTACTACAACATTCTCGGTATTGATGAATATATCGCTCAGACACAGCAATCTGCTTTACCGACGAGAGAAACAATACCACTCACAGCACAGGATTTGTATGCCGAAACCATGTTCATGGGGTTGCGCTTGAATGTCGGAGTGAGTTATGACCATTTTCAGGAACGTTGTGGGGTTGCACTGAACGATGTGTATGGAGAACTGCTCGACGAACTTGCATCAACAGGACTCGTCGAGCATGATGAGCTAGGCGTGCGGCTTACCAAACGTGGTTGGATGTTTGGTAATCAGGTGTTTGCCCGTTTTGTTACGTAGAGCGCTTCTATTGTAGCATCTGGCGGCGTCGATAGAGCAACACCAATACACCCACGCTTGCCAAAGCCACCCCGAGTAATAGCCAAGCAATGACGCTATGGTCCCTCCCCGTTTCCGGCAGCGCCGCAGGTAGATCGTCATCCTCAGGCACTGTCACCACAGTTGGCGTTATTTCTTCACCAACAGGCATATTGGTTGTGTCAGTCAGCTCCACGGTAGGTGTCATCAGATCGGTGGTGGGTGTTACAACCACAGTCGTGGCTGTTGGCTCAGGCGTCACTGCTGGCTCATCACCGCCACCATCATCGTCGTCATCGTCGTCACGTGGTGGGGCTGGCTCAGGCATGGCCGTTGGTGTGACTTCATCTGGTCCTGGAAGTATGCGAATGGGAACCTCGTCCTGGCGGGGTGCTTCGACCTCATTGCCAAATTCATCCTGCACCTCAACCGCATTCGAGTTATTGATGCCGGTTCCTTCGAACGATTTGAGTGCAGTAAAGACCGTCGTCACCGTGATGACTTCATCGGGGCGCAGGCGTGACAAACCCAGATCCGGTAGAACATCGTCCCAGCGCAGCACGGCACCATCCGACGCAACAGATGAGGGGGGCGGATCGGCCTCGATAAACTGCAAAAACTCGGTGTTGGGTGTGTCTTCGAGCGGCAAACTGACGATATCGGCGGCACCATCATTGCGGATCGAGATCGTGAAGGTGATGGGTTGGCCACTCACGGCGGGCGAGTCTTGCGCGAGCGCCTTGGTAACCACCACCTGGCCACCTTCTGCCTCACCACTGCTGGCGCCATCTTCTCCACCACCGCTTTCGCCGCCGGAACCCTGCGCCGCTTCAATGCGTGCACGATTGATGGTGGCCACTTCGGCACGGATAGCACGAAAGACCGTTGTCACCGTGATAACTTCACCGGGCGGTAATTCACCAAACGTGCTGGTCAGATCATCCCATGTCACTGAATTACCCCTGATCGACGAATATGACTCGAACATCATCAGCTTTGTCCGTGCCGATCCGTCTCCCTCGACAATGAGCGAGGGCATGTTGACATGGGACGATCTGACCAGCACGTTTGGTGAATTACCGCCCGGTGAAGTTATCACGGTGACAACGGTCTTTCGTGCTATCCGTGCCGAAGTGGCCACCATCAATCGTGCACGCATTGAAGCGGCGCAGG